>JAKQSH010000211.1 GCA_029570245.1 Deltaproteobacteria bacterium
GTTTTAGTGCGATAGCTTGTCGCTCCGGCTCCGACAGGATCAAGGACAATGGGAATTCCGCGCCTGGCTGCGACACGTCCGGCCGCCAGCATGGCCTCAATCCAGTCTTCCGAAAGCGTACCGATGTTCAACACCAAAGCATGCGCCAGCGAAGTCATTTCTTCCATTTCCGGCATGGCATGTGCCATGACAGGACTGGCTCCGGCGGCCAGCAGCGCATTGGCTGTAGAGTTCATCACTACAAAGTTGGTGATGTTGTGAACCAGCGGCGCAATCCGGCGCAGTTCAAGCAGGTTTTTTCCGGCTTCGATTTTTTCCATCCTCATTATACCTTCCACATTGATGTGATCACATCTATATGAATATCGAGAATATACACTGAGACGCGCAGGATGTGCACCAAAAAACAGAATGGCCTATAAAAAGCACTCAAGATGTGTTTGCTTTGGAGCGGCAGTCGGATTTATTATTCACGCAGAGGTTAATTTCAATTCGGAAAAAGGAGGCGAACATGAAAAAAGTCAGAATCGTCATGCTGTCTCTGTTGATTCTATGTATTTCACTTATTGGAATAATAAATTGTGGCGCCGGCTCCGGCAAAGAAGAAGGCGGAGATGAAACTGGTTCCGGTGATATCGACAGCGTCGCCGAAAAGTTTGCAATTACATCCTCCGCATTCTCTGATGGCGGAAAAATTCCTCTGAAATACTCCTGCGGAGCCGAGTCGAATTATAAAAAGCCTTCACTGCCGCTGTCATGGAGCGGAGTTCCGGCTGGGACAAAAAGTTTTGTGCTGTTGTTCGACGATCTGCACGAGGTGGCCGACGGCTGGGTGCACTGGCTTGTCATCGACATTCCGGCGACTGCAAAATCTCTTGCAGAAGGAGCAGGCGGAAAATCCATGCCGTCAGGCGCAAAAGAGTTGAAAAACAGCTGGGGCGAAAGTGGTTACGGCGGCCCCTGCCCTCCTCCGCCAACCGGCAAACACACCTACCGCCTGCAATTGTTTGCAATGCCGGATGCGGAAACATCGCTTTCTTTCGATGGTCGCAACGGGCGCCAGATCAGTGAGATGCTCAAGTCCAATGCTCTCGGTATAGCCACAATTACCGGAACATACGACAGATCGGCGAAATAGAAGCTTCGTTTCATCCTGCCTTTCTGAGGAGGGGACCGTCAGACGTTATAGTTCAGCCGCAGACACTCATCCAGTGCGATTTCGCCCTGTTTGGCTTTTTTCAGTGCGGCGTCCCGCAGAGTCATCATTCCCTGGCGCAATGCCAATGAGCGGATTGTAACGACCGGCGAGCGTTGCAGAATACGGTCGCGGATGCCTTTTGTTATAACCATAACCTCATATATTCCTGTAACGCCCTTATAACCTGTAAATGCACAGTTTTTGCAGCCCTCCCCCGCGTAAAACTTGTAGTTGTCTACTTCTATCGGGCGCAGTCCGGCGGTGAGTTGATCCCGTATTGTCGGATAAACTCTTTTGCGGCAGCTTGGGCATATTTTGCGTACCAGGCGTTGCGAGACAACCAGCGAAATCGCAGGAGCCAGCAGATATGGCTCCACTCCCAGGTCAAGCATGCGTGAAACCGCCGAGGCGGTGTCGTCGGTGTGTACGGTTGAGATAATGAGGTGTCCGGTAAGAGATGCCCGCACAGCTATTTCCGCCGTTTCCGGGTCGCGGATTTCTCCCACCAGCACCACGTCCGGGTTCTGCCGCAGCAGATGCCGCAGAATTCCGGCATAGGTCATGCCGGTTTTTTCCTGAATCTGTATCTGACCTATGCCGTGAGTGATGTATTCGACCGGGTCTTCGATGGTCATTATGTTGCGGGTCATGTCGTTGATATCATTCAACATCGAATAAAGAGTGGTGGTTTTTCCCGATCCCGTCGGGCCGGTAATCAGAATTATGCCGCGCGGACTTGTCAGCACCCTTTTGAAAGTCTCTATGTCTTTGTCTTCCATGCCCAGCGATTCCAGTTTGTGTTCGACACCGCCGGAATCCAGCAGGCGTATGGCGATGCGCTCTCCGAAATGAGTAGGAATGCAGGCCACACGCAGGTGAACCGGTCTATTTATCTTTTCGTGCGAAAGCTCAATACGGCCTTCCTGCGATGCACGATGTTCTGAAATGTCCATGTTGGCCAGAATCTTCACTCTCGAAACGAGCGGCTTGTAAAGGTTGTCACTCATTTCACAGACCGGGTAGAGCGTTCCGTCTATTCTGAAGCGCAGCACGACGCTTTCACGCCAGGGGTCCATGTGGATGTCCGACACCTTGTAGTTGACCGCCTGCAGAAAAACCGCATCCAGAAACTGCGGAATGTTGCGTTCGTTCACACGCGGCAGCATCGCTTCAAGCCCGATCTGCTGACGCAGCTTGTTCTCGCGGTCTTCCACTTCTTCTTCCGGGTTGTCGTTATAGAATTTCTTCCACAGCAGTCTCAATCCGCGCGGGTCGATCTGCAATGGTGTAATATCCACATTCGCAACGAAGCGCAGTTCGTGAAGTGCGTTCAGGTCGCGCGGGTCCAGCATGGCAACGCTGAGTTGCTTGCCGCCCTTGTTGACATCCATGCGTATGGGCATAAGCTGATGT
This sequence comes from Deltaproteobacteria bacterium, assembly GCA_029570245.1. GTDB lineage: Bacteria > Myxococcota_A > SURF-8 > SURF-8 > SURF-8 > JAKQSH01. The sequence continues at coordinate 2,612 of JAKQSH010000211.1, forward strand.
TCCTTGCAGAAATTCAGCGTATATTTCTGCAGCAGCGATACATCAACCATGCTTTCTAGGTCTTCAGCTTCTCTTTCTTCCACGTCTGAATCCGACTCGCGGTTGCGTCGGGGAACGCATTCCATCAGCGTGTCAATGACGTGTTTCTCTTCGCAATAGCCGAGGTCCATAAGCATGCGCCCCAGCGGCTGATTCGAGCCGCGCTGCACTTTCAGTGCGAATTCAAGCTGCTCGCGCGTGATGTGCTTGCGCTCTATCAGCATTTCACCGAGAAGACTGCGTTTCGGTCTGGCCCCTGCTTCAACATCGCCGACGATTGACATTAAAACTTTCCCCTCACATGCAAACTGCTTTTCTGGCATAAGAACCGGAATCCGATTTAGTTTTTTATTATATCTTGCTATTGCAGCGGAAACAAATTCTATATTGCCACCTGTTCCTGTATCGCCTGTCTATGTCTGGAAGTTGACAGAGCCTGCCGTTGATTCTAATATTAAAACAGAACGTGGCAGAACAAAGACAATAAACGCCGTGATTCCGTCAGGTTACCAAATTGATAAAAATATTGATCCGCATCGCAACAGTCGGCCTGTTTTTTCTTGTCCTCATAGAGTTATTCATGCAACTGTTGCATGTCTTCAATCCATATGAAAGAAACCACGATTTCAAGCCTGCAACTGAAGGCGGACTGCGAATTTTATGCATCGGGGATTCTTTCACTTTCGGAGTCGGAGCCCCGGAAGGCGAATCCTATCCCGATCATCTGCAGCGTATGCTCGGCGATTCCGGCACAGTAATCAATACCGGCTGGCCGGGCGCGAATTCAGCCATGCTGCTTAAGAAACTGCCGCAATGGCTTGAGCAGTACAGACCCGATTATGTATTCGTGCTGGCAGGACGCAACAATACTTACAATTCCACAGACAGCGAGTATCTGCAAAATCTGTATGCTTCAGGTAATCACGAGATGCTTATGTCTGATTACGATAGCGCGTTGTTTTACCTGAATAAAATATTGTGGCACAGCGCTCTGTACAGGTTTGTCAAATGGGCTGCGGCTCAAAACCCGTCTTCGCGGTATGCCGGTGGAAGAATTCCGGCGCATATTTCCCGGCTTGGCAGTAGAACAATCGAAAACGCTTTGTCTGAGCCATCCCGGAGCAATGAGGATAACGAACGGCGCCTGCAGAAACTCAGTGCTGCCGAGAAAGCCGTTTGCGAAAGCGATGATATCGCCGAGTCTGTTAACCTTGTGACAGAGGTGCTGTCGGATGTGCGTTCCGCCTCCGATCTGTCCGGAAGCCACATCAAAGTTTTTCTCTGGCTTAAAGAACACACAACAGAGAAACAGCTTGCAGCTTTGGAAGCGACACTGCGCCGCAGGCTGACTCCTGAGGAATTCAGTCTCTTTTTCGAAATACCGGCGAAACTCGACAAAAACGAGCGTCTTATAAGGGATTGGTTGTGGCATGACTGGGAACAGATGCATCAAATCTGTCTCGACAGCGGAACTCGGATGGTGCTGCTGGATTATCCTTTCTCGTCGTTATGGAGCGCCGCAGTTCCATTTTCGGTTTCCAATAAAATTCCCTTTCTCGATACCGGTATGCCTGACTGGAAGAAGTACGAAGACAAGCCGACAGGCCACCTTACTTCCGAAGGATACAGGCTGTTTGCGGAAAAAATTCTGACCGAGGCCGTGCGACTCGGTCTGATTCAAAACGGCAACACTGGAATCCTTGAACGTAATTCGCTTTTATCGGATAAGAAATCTCTCCGGGACATGCCGGAAAAATTCATGCCATGGCGGGAGCGCGAAGAAATCCAGGTTCTTGCTGCCTGCCTGAAAAAGTTGAACATTCCCGGCCTATCTCTGTTGCCTGGCGGTGATTCGGGAGATATTACAATTGAGCTCATTGTAAATTCGTCCACACCAGTTTTACTGAAGGCATACTGGTGCAATCAGAACCAATACTACCGGAAAATCGGTTCGGTTTGCTTCGCTATTGCCGAATCGGCTCAACAGGTTGGAAATATTGAGCAGAATCTCTCTGATTTCTTCCAGTCTGAAGAAATGAAAATCATAGAGAAATGCGAAAGGCTCCCATTAACTACAGAAAGTCCGGCGCATTCTGAGTAACTTTTATCTGCATGGTATGGCTTTATTGTCCCGTTCTTTCAGATCGACTCCGATAGCCAGTTCTCTTGCTGCATCCGAAACCGCGCCTATTTTTGCCGCGAAATCGTTTTTCAGATGTATGTCCTCGTCGTTTACATAATGCACATCCAGTATGTTGTGAGTTTCGTAACCGGTTCTCAGGTAGTTCATTTCACTCAGGCAGCGGTTCCAGCCTTCAAGCCAGTATCGCAGTTTCTCATGCCTGGCTCGATCCTCGCCGACATGCACCAGCAGGTCGATGTCGCTGCATGCGTTGGCCGTAGCGTTTTTTGTGCTGCCGAAAACGTACATGCCTTTGACGTCGAAATCCTGCGGATCAATTGAAGCTGCGATGCGTTCGGCCATGCGCAGTCTCCATATCCAGTGTTCGTCGCGCGATTGATTCTCGAACTGCTCACGCAGATGAATTGGAATTACGTTGACGCTGCCACTGTCGGAACCAAGAAGCGCCATGGCCCGGCATTCGTTGCCGTTCATAAGAATGCGCATAGTCTGGCCGCTGTAGGAGCCTGGAATGTCGATGACCTTGATGGTTGAAGACAGATATTCGTATTCCGGCAGCAGTCGTCCCAGAATGTTGGGCGAATTGTTGAGAAAATCGCTGTTGAACAGCGCGTCCTGATCGTCCGGGTAAAGCGGCAGATAATGAATGCCGGCTTCCACCAGGTCTTGAAAGAAGTGCGTTCCGAAGCTCAGGTCCGGCAGATAACTACCTTTTCGGAATCCTACTTCAATAAGCGCCGCTGTGTTGTTGATATCGGAATAAGTAACGTTGACTCCGAGTTTTATGTCGCCGCGACTTCCCCAGCGTCCGGGTCCCATAAGTATGAACTGTCGTTTGGGCAGGACATTATTGAGTTTGCCGACCGCCAGTCCCACAGCTTGCAGGTCTTCCAGTTTTTCCAGCCTGTCATACTCCGGCGGCGACACGTAAACGACGTGGGAAATATTGTCGATGAAGCCGTCCGTTATGTGCCGGTTGGCTGTGAAAACAATTTTCTCCGGGCTCACATCGGTGGGAATCTCGACCGATTTAATGTTCTTTATTGAGCTTTGCGGGCGACATTGCAGCAGATAGAAATCCTTTTCATCTGCGGCGAATTCTATATCGACCGGAAGCCCCAGATGGTCTTCAAGAACTTTTATGACAGTGCGGACTTTGTCGATGAAATCTGTGCGGTTCAGAAGGCGGTCGAAGTTTGCGATCAGCTGTTCGTTCTCGTGGTCGAAAAACGCCGAAGGTTCGCTCAACATGCCGTTCCGGTATATCGAGAAAACATCTTTTACACGCGGATATTCGTTGCCGTGGGCTTTGATGAGATCGTCTATCAGCATCGTCTCGATGGAATTCGTTTCAAGATTAATCACGTCGATGTACTTGGGCGAATAGCGCAGAATGTCTTCGTTGGTTACGTTTACTCTAAGATTCGGCTGGCCCGGAGCCACCAGCACCGGATAATCGTCGCTGACACGATCCACTGCGCGGGTTCCGAGTCCGGGCACCAGACGCAAAAGTCCGTCCTCTCTTCTGATGCGCGGCGACCAGCGGAATTCGTTGTTGCTGAAGCCTACGCCTGCGAAGGCCGGACACAGATATTTCCCGCCGATGCGTGTTCCTACAACTTCCTGAATCATAATGCCCATCTCTTCCTGAAAATCCAGCAGGCCGCGCTCGATGCGATATTCGATCGGATCAGGGCTGAACATGGATGAATACACTTCGGCTATTGCATCAAGCAAAGCTTCCAGCCGCTGCTGTTTTGTACCCTGATTCGCAATGAAAAGACTTTTGTATTTGCCGCTGAAGGCCGCGCCGATGCTGTCTTCCAGCAGGCTTGATGAGCGCACGATAAGCGGGCGTTCTCCGAAGTCGTCCAGGGCCATTGAAAGCCCCTGAACCATTTCCGGAGAAAAAGGCGAGTTCTTGAATATCTGAACGACGTTGGGATACTCGAAGCGGATGCGGTCAACGTCGCGGTATTTGTGCTCAAGCAGCTCTTCCATGTGATTATAGTGGATGAAGTCGATTACACCGTCCGAGGCGATATACCAGGTTTTCGGGCTTTTGATGCCCTGGAGTTTTTCGTGGTGTTCGGCGACATCCTTTATTATCTGCATCGCGACGAAAAGACCGGCGCTTTTTCCGCCCAGTCGCCCGTTCGAACGCGCCGGGTATACCAGATGGCGTGTCAGATCGTAAAAATCATCAAGCGAAATATGTTTTTTCGCCAGTTTGATGAAGTCCAGCTTGCGGCTGAAGAAGCGCCTTCAGCGGTACGTTCAATGCGCTGAGAGTTGAACGGCTGAGTTCCGATTCTTTTACGTCCGAGTCTTTAAAACGCGCGATGGAGTCGGCGATGTCCGAAAGCGAGGATGAGTGATCTTCAAGCACGTCGATGAGATAACTGACCTTGTTTTCTTTTATCCATTTGTTGAAGAAAGCGAAAACCTGCGAGTCGCTGATGTGTTTCGAGGCCAGTTCCATAATGCGTTCGGATATCTCGAAATTCATCTGCATGGCGCGTGTTTTTATGGGGCGGTTTATTCCTTCGTGCTGTCCGCGCGTCTGCTGAATAACATACATTCCACCTATCTGTTCCAGCAGCTTTTTTGCATCTTCAATGCC
>JAKQSH010000232.1 GCA_029570245.1 Deltaproteobacteria bacterium
ATCCCGCTCGAATCCGATCCAGACTTCGCAAAATTCTGACGGACTCACTTAATCACTCTCCGACAGATTGCAGCCACTTCTATCTCTCCCGGCGCAGTACACACGGCTGCGCCGGGTGTTTTTTGAGTTGCTTCCGCTGAAAAGTTTCAGAATCTGTTTCAACAGACCTTAAAATTGTCACAGCCGCATTCGCGGGAATGACAGACTGCGTATGTTCTGACTTGTATTGGAATGCAGTTCTACTGTGTCACGAAATCTCAGCCGCCATATAACGAAAGCAACGCGCCGGTGATCTGACTATCAGGAGCAAGACGTTTCAGACGCTGCAACTCTTCGTAAAGCACGGAATCTTTTTCAATCCGGCGCCGGTCGGCGTTCCATGGATCAAGTTCCACAAAGGGACGGCATTCTTTGCAGGACGCTCCACGACGCACAAATACTGCGCCGCTTTCATCGAAATACATAAGTTCGAAGTCACCTCTGCTCTTAATAGCGCCTGCAACGCCGACATTCTGAACCTTATACAATCCGTTCACCAGAAGAACATAATCGAATTTATATTTGTCTACAGCCTCAAAAAGTTTTTCCGGGTTGTCTATTGAAGTATAGACATCAAGAAACGACTGAGGAAAAACCTGCGGCACTCTGCCGTCAATAAAAGTCAGAATCTCAGGCCAGAGGCGGAATGAAAAATAACCGTGCGCTTCCTTGCTGGTGGCGAACAGATTGCCTTTGCAGCCGTGCTCCTGCATGAAATCAGCCAGAGACACCGGATTTTTCATGTCATCCAACCCAAGACCCGGATTCTGCCCCAGATAGTTGGAGAATCTCAGCGAAAAACTCAGACCGGCTACAAATATCAGCAGCAATGCCAGAGAACGCGTCGAAGCCTTCAGTTTCAGGCGTTCGCAATAAACACTGAAGCTCGAATATATAAGAGGTTCTGCAAAGACTGCGGCTTCCACTGTAAAGCGCACATGCCTGAAAGCCATGACCGTCAGGCTGACGCTGAAAAGCACGGTGAATATGCGCCTGCGGCGAAACGCATCTCCGGCGGACGGAATCCACAAAAACAGCAGCACAAAAAACGCCAGCGTCGGCACAATGGCGACCCCAAGATGCATGAAGAGCGGATCCCATTCTGCCGAAACCTTGTCGGCAAAGATGGCAGCGACAGCGTTGTGAAGCTGTGTCGCATCCATGAATATCAGCAGAGAAAGAATGCCCGTCGCGGCGGATGCAAGCAGGAACAGATGAGGCAGAAGCCCGGAAAGCGGACGCTTTTCAGAAACGATCTTCAACAGACCGTCTCCCGCCGCCGCTCCGATGACGCCCAGCCCCAGCAGCCAGGATGGATGCATATTCGCCCAGAACAGAAAGACAACAAAGATCAAAAAACAGTCGAGGCCTGAAACAGCCTGCTTCCGCACATCTGAAATCAGAATGACTGCTGCGAACAGAGGAATGATGTAAAAATGCGGACGATCCCCCAAACGCCCCTGAATTACCAGCAGCAGCAGAACCAGAAGCGCAAACTGGAAAACATCAGAAGCGCCGCCGGAAGAGCCTCCGGCATTTCTGAAATGTCTGATAAAGATCACACACAGCGCAACAAGCGTTGCGAAGCGCAATATGAACAAACCGATCGGGCCTCCGGTCTGCCATAACAGCGCCATTACAAGACCGCTCAGCCATTCCCATTGCACCCAGTTCTGGCCGTTGAACGTGAAACTGAAAGGATCGACTGCCGGAATCGAGCAGTGCTCGATTATCCACAGCCCGTTAAGAATATGCCACCAGTGGTCGTCACACTGCATCAGCTTGAAAGACAGCAGAAAAGACAAGAAAAGAAGGGCCGCAATACTTACAGCAGACATGAGCGGAACGCCATTGCCGTATTTTGTCTCTTCAGTATTACGATGTCCGGGCTGCATGCCGGATGTCATGTCGGTTTCCCCCACCTGCCGGAAAACGGCGCAGATTATCGCGCTCCAGCCTCAAGTTCCGGTCATAAAACGCTTCTCAGATATAAAAGAAAAACTCGCGCCGAGGGAGATTGTAAGCCGGGTTCTGTTCGCCGCCGAAGCGGCGGGCTGCCATTCATCTGGACACGACGTTGCCGTCGGCCTCAAGCGACCGTCACCCGGATGCTTGAGCGGGCCGCCCTCAAACGCATCTCTATTCGGTCTTGCTCCGGGTGGGG
>JAKQSH010000235.1 GCA_029570245.1 Deltaproteobacteria bacterium
TTCCAGCAGTCGCACGGTCTGCAACTTGAACTCCCGATCGTAGCGCCTGGCTTGCGGCGTCATCATTTCTTCCTCCATTATCTTGAGTTGATATCCTAACTTAACCAACTCCCCTGTGTCCACTCTTTCGGGGGAAGATCAAAACATGAAAACCCCGCTGCCGTAATCAGAAAAATCCTTTAATCACAGACGTTTTGTGATATACTTTGCAATCCTGATATGAAAGTCTGGAGTTGGTAAAAAAATGATATTTGGATGTCCAAACTGCGGCACTGACTGTCCCGTACCGGATGAAAAAATCCGGGGACGCATTCTAAAAGTTCGCTGCAAACACTGCAGGCATATTTTTTATATCAAAGACCCTGCCTTAAGCGAGCCTGTAACCGAAGCCACCCAGGCGCCGCCGCCCCCCGAAGCGGAAGAGCGGTGGTTTTATGCATTGAAAAGCCAGTCAATGGGACCGGTTTCCGTTCAGACCATGCGTCGTCTTATCGAAACCGCGCAGGTCATTTCCAGCACGCTGGTCTGGCAGGAAGGCATGGACAACTGGAAACCTCTGGTTGAAGTGCCTGAGTTGGTGGCGATAATGAAATCTATCGCATCTCCTCGCCCGGAAGCTGTTATGAGCAGGATTTCCGAAAAAAGCCAGGAGGATATATTCGACTTCGACGCGCAGATTTCGGAAGACAGAGTTGAGCTGGAAGAGGAAGAAGAAGAGCGGCGCATAATTCGCGAACTGGAAGAGGAAGAACAGAGAAAACAGCAGGAGCGCGAACAGAAAGAACGTCAAGCTGAAGAAGCCCGAATCGCTGCAGAGAAAGAAAAAGCGGAGAAAGCCAGAAAAGCTGAAGAAGCCCGCAAGGCTGAAGAAGCTCGCATCGCTGCAGAGAAAGAAAAAGCGGAGAAAGCCAGAAAAGCTGAAGAGGCCCGCAAGGCTGAAGAAGCCCGCGCCACTGCAGAGAAAGAAAAAGCGGAGAAAGCCAGAAAGGCTGAAGAGGCTCATTCAAAGCATCTGCCGCCCGAAAAAGGGCGAGGTTTGCATCGGCGCAGCGTTTCGATTCCGGCTTATCACCCGGCAGACAGCATGGAAAGCGCAAAGCCGGCACGAGAACTGGCAGGGTCGAAGAAAAAAGAAAAAAAACAATCCCGACAAATTGAAGCAGTAAAAACACATGAAGTTAATCACGAAGACGAAGTCAAGCGCAGACAAGCCAACGAGCAGGAACTCGAAGATTCATTCAATCACTTCGAAGAACAGCGCCGAATCCAGGCTGAGCGGCATATAAATATCGGCGAGTTCCAACACGAGCCAGAAAAGAGTCAGGCTCCGACAGAACGAAAAACAGGCTTCGCCGCAGCTGTTGAAGCTCCGAAGCGTCGCATGAGCGTGATGATGCCAGCGGAAACTCCTCCGCCACCGCCTGAAGCAGAAACTACAAAGAAAAACGGAAACAGGGTAAAGACCGTCCTGTTTTCGCTTGCTCTTATCCTGGTCGGGTTTGGAGCAGCCCTCGCGCTTGGTGTGTTCAATAAACCGACAGGAAACTGGAACGAAAAATCGCAGAGCGATGAAAACCTTTTTCTGCCTCAAGGCACGAACGCAGAAAATCCTCAGCCGGTTAAAATTCAGCAGAACGCCATAAATACGCCTCAGCCTCATAATCCATCAGAAGGAGTTGCCGCGCCGGAACAGGCATCGGCGCCAGCCGAAGCGCCCGTAAAAGGCGAGCAAAAGCATTCAGACGATACTACAGGACAACAAACCGTAGGTTCGGCATCTCAAGGAAATTCACAAAATGAAATTCAGCCGTCTGCAAGCGAGAAACAGGACGACGGGCGTTTGCCGATGGCAAAGCTCGATATGCCATCAGAGCCTGATGCATCAAACCTTGGACTGCCGGAAACTTTAAGTCAGCAGGAGATAACCAAAGTAGTGAACCGCAACATCGAACGCATTCAGTTTTGCTACGACACACAGCTGCGCCAGAACCCCAATCTGGCCGGAAAAGTAGTTGTGAATTTTACAATCATAGGAGAAGGCCGTATAAGCAGCGTAAAAATAATGACCTCGCAGTTCAGAGGCACATACCTTGAAAGCTGCGTCGATAAAACAATGAAAACCTGGCGCTTCCCTAAATTCAGGGGAGAACCGATAGAAGTGGATTATCCTTTCATATTCACATCATTCTGAAGACGGAGTAGTTCTCATGTCGCTTACAAACGAACAGATCATCAGTCTGACAGGACAGTACAGAAACGAACTTTCTGAAGTACTTGAACTCGACCCGCACACGGTTTACTCCTTTCCGCGTACTGCGGTATTGGAAGATTTTCCTATCGTTTCCGCTTCTACGGTAGAAGAACTCTCCAGTGGCCTAGGGTTGGAACGTCTGGCGCGCACGTTCGATCATACCATCCTGAAGCCCGAAGCGGGACCGGCGGACATCGAAAAGCTCTGCTCCGAAGCTCTTGAGTACAATTTCTACTCCGTCTGCGTTAACTCACTTTACGCAGCTCAAGCGAAAAATATTCTGAAAAGTTCAAACGTACACCTGGCGGTGGTTGTCGGCTTCCCGCTGGGTGCGATGGCTTCCAGCGTCAAAGCCGCCGAAGCCGCGCAGGCCGTTTTCGATGGAGCTGACGAAATAGATATGGTGTTGCAGGTCGGCATGCTTAAAGCCGGTAAATTCCGTGAAGTCTACGAAGATATAAAAGCTGTTGTGACTGTTTCGGAAGTCCCGGTTAAGGTCATAATCGAGACATGCCTGCTCAGCGATGAAGAAAAAATAAAAGCATGCCTGTTATCCGTTTTTGCCGGAGCGGCTTTTGTAAAAACATCCACCGGGTTTTCCAGCGGCGGAGCCACAGCGCACGATGTGTCGCTTATGCGCAGCGTCGTCGGAAACGCCTGTGGCGTGAAGGCTTCCGGCGGTGTGCGCACCCTTGAAGCCGTGCTGGAAATGCTGAAAGCAGGAGCGAATCGTATCGGAACCAGCTCTGGAGCGAAAATTCTGAACCGGAAATAAAGGTGAGACATGGCCAGGTTTCCACTTGGTGTACTCAGATTTCTACCGAGACTGAATTTTCTCATCTGCATAGTTCTGATTCTGCTGGGAGCCTCGCTTGATTCTTCGGCTCAGAATGTCGATGCCGTAACAGTTCAGGCCGCAAACGCCCCTGATACCTCATCAGACTCTGCGAAGCAACAGGCAGCAGAGAACCTCAAAGACCGCCTGACACGCATTGAAAAAGGCGACAGAGAAACAGCCATTACCGACCGCATGATCTCGCTGCTGGGACTGGCTGCGATGCTGGTCATCGCATTTGCGCTTTCCGTCAACCGACGACGCATAGACTGGAAACTGGTAGCGTGGGGGGGTAACGCTGCAACTAGTATTTGCCCTGCTCATCCTGAAAACCGCTCCTGGTCAGTGGGTTTTCCAGAAGATGTCGGATGTCGTCAACGTAATGCTTGGCTTCACCGAGGATGGCGCGCGTTTCGTTTTCGGAAATCTTGTAAAAAACAACGTCCCGGTCGGAACGCCTCTGGGCGATCCGCAGATGGGCCCCATTATCGGGCAGAATCAGAGCGGCTGGGCATCTACCGGCGCATTTTTCGCTTTCAGCGTGCTGCCAACCATAATTTTCTTCTCTTCGCTTATGACAGTTCTGTACCACTTCGGAATAATGCAGGCTGTGGTAAAGGCCATGGCGTGGGTCATGCAGAAAACGATGAAAACATCCGGGGCCGAGTCGCTTTCTGCCGCCGGCAACATTTTTGTAGGCCAGACCGAAGCTCCGCTGATGATCCGTCCCTACATCGAAAAAATGACGCAGTCCGAAATCATGTCGGTTATGACCGGCGGCTTCGCCACAATAGGCGGAGGAGTTATGGCGGCCTACGTCGGCATGCTCAGGCATATTTTTCCAGATATCGCCGGACATCTTATAGCCGCATCCGTAATGTCTGCCCCGGCTGCTCTTGTTATAGCAAAAATGATGCAACCGGAAACAGAAGAATCGCTTACCAGAGGTACCGTAAAAATTAAAATAAAAACGCCGACGGTAAATGTAATCGACGCCGCATCCCGTGGAGCGGCAGACGGACTGAGCTTGGCGCTTAATGTCGGAGCAATGCTGCTGGCGTTTATTGCGCTGATAGCCATGATAAACTACGCCATCGGCGCACTGGGTGGAGTCGTCGGAATCGAAGGGCTCACCTTCCAGCAACTCGCCGGTTACGTATTCTGGCCGCTGGCATGGCTGATGGGAATCCCTGCGAACGAATGTCTGCCTGCTGCTCAGTTGCTGGGAGAAAAAATCATCCTGAACGAATTCGTCGCTTACCTGCATCTGGAACAGATTCTCAGTGGAGGTGGACAGCTTTCATATCGTAGCGCAGTCATTATTACATATGCACTGTGCGGGTTCGCGAATCTCGGCTCAATCGCCGTCCAGCTTGGAGGCATCGGAGGGCTGGCGCCGTCGCGCCGCGCCGATCTGGCGCGCTTCGGATTGAAGGCCATGATAGCCGGCACGCTGGCCTGCTTAATGACAGCGACATTGGCGGGAACTCTGATCTGAAATCAGTTACCTGTTTCCAGTGTGACCGAAGCCGCCAGCAGAACGTGATGTTTCGGAAAGTTCCGCCACCTGCTGCCACTCAGCAATGGCAACTGGTGCAATTATCATCTGAGCGATGCGCTCGCCGCGCTGAATAATGAAATCCTCCTCACCCAGATTTATGAGAATCACCTTTACTTCGCCTCGATAATCGCTGTCGATAGTCCCCGGAGCATTAAGCACAGTTACACCGTTTTTCCACGCCAGACCACTGCGCGGACGCACCTGTGCTTCGTATCCGTGCGGAACGGCTACAGCAATTCCACTGGGCACCAGGGCGCGCTTGCCGGGAGAAATAGTCAGTGGTTCCGACAGCGCAGCATAAAGGTCAGCGCCAACCGAGCCGGGCGTCATGTAGCGCGGCAGCGGCAGATCGTCGAAGGCCGGATCGAGTCTTTTTATTTCCACTGTAACATCAGCATTCTGAATCATTCGTCTTTTCCAATCTGTTTTACGATGCGGCACAGCGCAGGGTATGAACATCCCTTACAATCGACAGGGTCTATTCCGAAATTCCCGGCACCAGCGCGCAGTATGATATTTTCGAGCATTCCAGTAAATTCATCACCGCAAAACAACTGGTCGTCAGGAAGAAGCGGCGGATTAGTTTCGTGATCTTTCTTTTCCGGCTCTTTAAGCGCAACCACCCTCGCCGCATAAGCGCGCGGCACAATGCCAATTTTTCCTGATTCAACAGAACGCTGCAGAGCCAGCAGGTAAATCGGCATTTGGAAATTTTCGATACCCCAGGTTTCGGCTTTAAGCATACTGGAATAATTTTTGGCACCACCAGTTTTGTAGTCAACCGCAAACAGCACCTGACCGTCCCAGTCCACACGGTCGATACGCCCGGAAATACAAAAGCGCGTTCCGGCAGGTCCGCAAAGCTCAAGCTCGCCTACAAGCGCAGCCTGAGAGTTGCTTCCGTCACCGAAAGGAGCTTCGGTCATAATGGTGCGGCCGTCTGAAGAAGCCGCCGCCCTTTGCATATACAAGTTCAGGCGTTCGGCCCATTCCTGCGAGCGCAACAGAGCCAGAGCAACGCGAGAGTCGTCGTGAGAGGGGGCAAGGCGCCTGAAGTCCATCTCAAGTTGCCGTGCCAGTTGCAGCACCTCAAGCTCATCCGGCGGCCTGTCCCACGCACCACCATTAACCACACAAGTGCGTTTAAGCGTTTCGTGCAGGACGGTGCCGATGTTGCGCGCGTCCAGTTCGTAGAATTCTTCCGGTAATTCTTCCACGCAAAGCACGCGATCAACAAAATGCCTGAACGGACAACGCACATATGATTCAAAAAAGGCCGGGCTGCAACGCGGCGGGTCATCAAGCCTGAAGTCTGGAACAGCGCCGCAATACGCCGGTGTTTCATTCGCCGAATCATCCGGACGGCGCGAAAAGTAATTGCGTCGCTCTCGCTCTATATGCATTTTCCGCGAAACACGCTCGATTTTTTCTTCGCCGCACATGGTTGACAACACTGTAATATCGTCATTTCTCGCGGCAGCAGCAAGCAGAGATTTCTGCGAGGCGGCGATATCCGCCGAATTTATTCTTTTCACCGAGCAGCCCGGATCAGCCGCCTGCTTCAGTTCGCGCACTTCTATATACAGAGGCGAAGCCTGTTTTTCTTCGCCGTCTTCAGTGTGTCTGAAATATGAAAGCGTAACTTCTCCGGTGTTCTGCAACAGGTTGAAAAACAGCTCGCGGGCAGCGCGCCAGACACTGCCGCTTTCCGGCCAGACCCGCGCCTGAGCCCGACGGTTAATGCGCCGGGCCTCGGCATCGCTGAGAATGCCGCTGCGGGAAGACGGCGGGTAGGCTCCTTCGCTAAGCCCCAACCAGAAAATATGCTTCAGCTCATTCCCGACAGCCTCTTCAGGCGAAAGCACAGCCACGACATCAGGTTCCGGTGAACTGCGCAGGCGGATGCTGCGCTCCAACTCCAGAATCATCTCGTCCAGGAAATCCGAACCCGCCAGCATTACCTCGGAAACGCCGGGCGAAGCGCGCCACTCTTCAAGAACTTTAACTGCAATTTGAACAGCGTGCCAGTCAAGCGAAAAATGGCGGCGGTCGTCTATGTTTTCCGGCAGGCAGAATCTAACGCCATCAAGAACTCCGATAAAAGAGTCAATGTGCCCGGCCAGGCTGCACAAATTCCCGAATCTGCTGCGCAAAGCATCCATTGCATCGGCCAGTTTCTCAAGCAATTTGCGTTCGTCACCCTGCGGAAAATCACTGAGCCAGCGACGGCCTTCAAGTTCGAAAATTCCGGCACGGCGCAGAAATTCGATGCAGCGCAGACTGTCGGAGCGGTCAAAAGGCCACAATGATGAAAGCGCTCCGCAAGACGCGGCATCGGCAAAAGCAGTCAGGGCCTCAATGCGCACATGTCTGTCCAGCATCGCAGGCAGTTGCGTCAGAAAACGCAGCGCAGGAGCCGAAAGTATGCCTGTACTGCGACGGTAAGCGTAAGGCATGGCGTGTTCGCGAATCTGGCGGCGCAGATACGGACGATAGGCTTCGACTTCGGACGTAATAAGCGCAATGGAATTCGGCGCGCCCCCCGAAGCAAGCAGGTTGCGTACCTGCTGAGAACACCAGTCTGTTTCCTGCTCGCGTGATTCGCATTCAATAAGTGTCACACGCCGGCAGAAATCCAGCAGTGCGGAAGTCATTGAATTTTCATAATGCGAAGAATATTCTATTTCAACATTCAGATCGCGCCCTGCCCTTTCGATGGTGCGAATAAGATCAAGCGCCGTATGGCTTTTTCCGGCATCCTGAGCTGGATCGTAATTGAAGCTGAAAACCAGCGGTCTGATATGTGAAATATGCAGCAGTGCGTTCAATTGCATTGGAAAAAGCTGCGAAAAACCGCAAAGCTCAACTCCGTTGAAAGGCTCAAGCAGTGGAAGTTCAAGGCTCAGCGGATCGCAGGCGCAGAATTCCCGTAGGATGTCGCCATCGCTGAAGAGCTTTTCTTTCTGCATTGTTGCACGCAGATTTTCATACACGGCCTTCAACCAGCGCCCCTTAAAACCGGTCGGCCAGAGTTCTTCAGAACTTTCAGACAGCAAATCAACAGTCCTGAAAAACTCCATGAACGAAGCGCCGAACGAACGTGCCTGAGCAGGACAGATAGCGGCTTCAAGGCGACGGGCTTCAGCTTCACATGCGGATGCACATGCCCAGCGCCAGCCGCCCAGCCCCGGCGCTCGC
>JAKQSH010000222.1 GCA_029570245.1 Deltaproteobacteria bacterium
GGTTCCAACCTGCGCGGATTCTTTATCGCCGACGCGGAGGGTGGAGAATACAGCGGAATGGTGGTGGTGTTGCGTGGCAGCGCCGATCTCGACGTAAACCCAGGCGACGAATTCAGCATCAGAGGCATAGTCACCGAATTCTGCGGAATCGACCCGATTTACGATTTCTGTTCCCCGCAGCTTGAACTGACCGAAGGCATACTGCGCAGCGAAAACAACGAAATGCCCGCACCGGAGCGCATTGACGATCCGGCACAACTGGTAGCCGGAGCTTCGCTGAGTAAAACTTATCAGCACACACTGGTCACAGTCGGGCCTGTAACGGTTGAAGCCGCCGCAAACAGATACGGCCAGTTCACAATCACCGGCGGGCTTTTTGTTGACGACATGCTGTATGCGGCTTCTCCTGCTGTGGGTACTGCATACAGGGAGCTGAGCGGTTTTCTTTATACTGCATATGGCGTAAACCAGATAGAACCCCGTGATGCAACCGATCTGAGAAACTGAAATGACAGTCTTGCGGATAAACCGAAAATGCAACGAGCGCTGCCTGTTCTGCAACATCGACGAGCATAACTCGTATAACCGATATTACGAGACGCCCGAAGAAGTGGCGGCTTTTCTTGACGAGCGCCGCCCGAACAGACATGAGGCGATTGAAATTTCAGGCGGAGAACCAACGCTCAACCCAAAATTGCCAGACATTATCGAAGTCATACGAAAAAAAGGCTACCGAACCATACTAGAAAGCAACGCGGTTCTGCTGGCAGACGAAGAACTTGTACGGCGCCTGGCTAAAGCCGGCCTTGAAGGCTCTTTCATTTCACTGCATGCAGCAAACGCACTCATGTCAGACGAAATAACCGGCAGGCGCGGAGCATTCGAAAAAAGCTGCCGTGGAATCGACAATCTCATAGCCAACTGCATCGACGTAACCATAAATTACGTCTGGTTCCGCGACAACATGACCCACCTGCCTTTTTTTGCCCGCTGGCTCAGCGGACGCTTCGGGAACAGACTGGAACTGCATCTGAGCATCATCGCCCCCAATTTTTATGAAAATGTGGAGAAAATGGTGCTGAAGCTGTCCGAAATAGAACCGCTGCTGCACCAGACCGTAAAAGTCTGCGAAGAAGTCGGACTTACCTTCAAGGTGGCCGATATGTGCGGTCTGCCCATGTGCTTCATGCGCGGTTTCGAAAATCTTTATGTCGATCCGCTGTTGTTCGTGCCGCCTTCGATTGAACCGCAACTGCGCGAAAAAGTTAAAGGCCCGCAATGCAGCTCATGTGCGCACGACAGACACTGCGCCGGCGTCTGGAAAAAATACGCCGAGTTGTTCGGCACGGACGAACTCAGACCAGCGCCCGGAAACAGCACGCCGCTTATTCAGATAGAAAGTGCTCTGAAATCCCCCATAACGCTGTATGCCATGCGCTATCGGTGCCTCAGACTTTCCAACGCCGCCCGACGCAGCATAAAACGTCTGCTGCCAAACCGGTAAAAGCATCTGAAAGTCAGTGAATTTTATCGCCGCGTTCATTCTCCGAACAGGACGCATCTCGCATGAGCCTGTCAACGCGCTCAAGACGCTCGTCCTGGCCGGTTCCTTCATATAAACTGCGCGCTCTCCGCCAGAAATCGCAGGCCTTCGAATAATCTTCCTTACCGGCGTAGAGCCCGCCCAGATTGGCCATGTCGGAAGCCAGCTGTGCTTTTTCTGCCGGATCGCGCTGCATCCCGAATGCGCGTCGCAGCAGATTTTCGGCATTGTCCAGCTCGCCCAGCCTCATCCAGACTGCGCCCAGCATGCTCCACAACTGGGGATTGTCCGGGTCGAACTCTGCAGCCCTGATAAAAGCAGTCAGAGCCAGAGGAGTATCGTTGAGATACTGAACAATGCCGGCATGACAGGCGGCAATCGCGGCCCGACGGCGCAATTCACGGTATGATTCGCCGGATGTTTTCATCTCTATTTTCAAGCTGTCGAAAACAGCATCGAAAATGGCGGCGGCCTCGCCGGAATCTCCTTTTTCGAGTTTTTTCAGTGCGGTTTCGAAACGCTCTTTTTCGTGCCGGTCGGTTTCAGCAAAAATCATGCGACGCAATTCTGCAATGGCGGAACTGAGCAGTTTTATTTCGGTCTGGAGGACATCAAGCGCGGTTCCGGCGTCCCGGATTTCCAGATTCGAGCGTCCGATCTGTTCAAGCAGTTTGCGCGCGACGGTTTCCGGCGTCTCGCGACGCGTCAGCAGGCCGTCTTTTTCCAGACGCCAGTACACAACACCGGCCAGAACAGCCAGCATCAGCAACAGCCCGCCGATTTCGTATATCATGTCCATATTGCTGCTCTCCGCCGTCAGTCAAACATAATGCAAGTACAATATGGTCACTGAGAGGCAATAAGCAAGCAGGAGATATTTTTTAGAGTAGCCGGACATGAAAAAAAAACACGCGCGACGGCATCTTGCCGTGACGAATACATTCTCACATGTCTTTTACTGACAGCCCAGCGGAGTCACGCAGGTTTCGTCTTCGGAACAGGCGGTTTCCTGAATCCAGTTGCCGTCCGAACAGCGTTTGAAGGTGTTGCCGACACAGACTTTGTCGCCCTGAATGTAGAACAACGCGTCGTCCGCATACTCCAGACCTACGTGAAAAACGCATGTAAACGAACTGGGAGCACAATACATACCGCTTTCATCCCAGTCCATATTGCATGATGATCCCGGCAGACATTTTCCGGGCGTGCATGGACGCCCGTCCGAAAAGTCGGTCTGCTGCTCGCTGTCGTCTTCTGGCTCCAGCTCAGGTTCTTCGTCACCGTCGATCGGAATTTCACAGAAGGCGTCAACCGAATGATTTTCCGGGTCTTCATCAATGCAACTGAGCGGACAATTCTGCATTTTTCTGTCGCTGGTCAGCCAGCCGCAGTTGGGATAAGTCGGGTCGCAGGTCAGATCACACATCCACAGATCGCCGTCTTTACAGTAGTAAACGTCGCGGTGAATATCTCCGAAGCAGAAATTCTCAATCATGGTATCGCAACGCGGATCGAGTTTGCCCGGAGTACAATCCTGCCCGCCTTCCCACTCTATT
>JAKQSH010000267.1 GCA_029570245.1 Deltaproteobacteria bacterium
CTTTGACGATTAAAGACGATATACCGAAAACGATCATGGCGGTCAGAAGCACCTGCGCGACACCGCCGAGGAGGACTATTTTTTTTATTCTCAGCAGATGCCTGAATGAGAATTCTATGCCGATCTCAAACAGCAGCAGCACAACACCGATTTCGGCCAGCATGTCGATGCTGTGGATATCGGTAATAAGACCCAGTCCATGCGGCCCGGCCAGCATTCCTCCGGCCAGATAAGCGATGAGCGAAGGCAGGCGCAGCTTCGAAAGCAGGAGCAGCAGACCTGCCGACAACGAAATAATGATGGCTATTTCCCTGAAAATTCCGAATTCCATTACCATTCCCCATTCGTCCCGGCTTCAGAAAAATCATACCGATGTGAGCATGCCGCGTCAGAGAGAATTTTATTAGCCTGACGCAATGAATCATGTATAATTTAATGGATATTCTCGCCGAGCGCATCAAATAAATGAAATTCAGAAGCCGAAATGGAGGGTAGCGTGTTAAAAACCCGTTTGACCGAACTGTTGGGGATTGAATATCCGATCATTGGCGGAACAATGATGGACCTTGCCAGAGCCGAATATACTGCAGCCGTCTCCAACGGCGGCGGTTTGGGTGTTCTGGCATCGGCCATTTTCAGAGACACCGCAGCTTTTCGCGATGAAATTAAAAAAACCCGCGATCTGACAGACAAACCTTTCGGAGTGAATATTAATCTTTTTCCGATGATGATGCCGCCGGACAACAGGGCTTATCTGGATGTGCTGGCGGAGGAAGGCGTAAAAGTCGTTGAAACTTCAGGCTTTGCAGCGCCGGAAGACCTGGTGGGGCTTTTTAAGGAACGCAACATGATATGGATGCACAAATGCGTCGGAGTGCGCTATGCAAAAAAAGCCGCCGCTCTGGGAGCTGATGCCGTTACGGTCGTCGGTTATGAAAACGGCGGAGCCACCGGAAAACTCAATATCACCACGCTGGTGCTGGTGCCTTCGGTTGTAAAGGCTGTCTCATGCCCGGTTATCGGCGGCGGCGGAGTGGTTGACGGGCGCAGCCTGTACGCCGTTCTTGCACTTGGCGCAGAAGGCGTCATTGTCGGTTCGCGCTTCATGCTTTCGGAAGAGTGTCCGATTCATCCGAATCTCAAAAAAGCCCTGTGCGATGCCAGCGAGCTTGACACGGACATAATTATGCAGTCAATCGGCTTCGCTCATCGCGTCTGGCTGAACGAACCGGCGAAGAAAACAATCGAAATGGAAGCGCGCGGCTGCGGCATAGAGGAAATCTATCCTTATGTTTCAGGCGAAGCGGCGCGAAGAATGTACAACGATGGAGACATCAACGCCGGGACAGTATCGTGTTCGCAGGGAATCGGACTGATCGACAGAGTAATGCCCATAAAGGACATCATTCAGGAAATGGTTGCCGAAGCGGAGGAAACACACAGGCGCATGTCGTCCTTTATAAGCTGAAACGCTTCTCTCATGGCAAGCAGCTTCGATACCTGTTATAATAATGAATGAGAATACATCCGTTTTAACGCAGGTATGGAGAAGTCTTTGTCAGAATCCGATACGGAAAAGAAAAAAAAAGGGCTGCTGTCCGTCCTTGTCGAAAGACTGCTGGCGGGAGTGGAGAAATGGAGCAATTTGCCTGAAGTGCTTAACGGCAGGCGTCCTCTGCGCTATGCGGCTCTGACTGTGCAGCTTGGGCTGGAATTGAAACGAGGATTCCGCGCCAGGCCGGTCAGCGTCGGCGCACATGCACTGACATACACGACAGTTCTGTCCATAATTCCTCTTATGGCTGTGCTGCTTTACATTCTGCGACAGGTTGGCATGTGGGAACAGATGCGGGATAACGTTCTGCCCGGCATAATAAAAAACTACCCCGAAATGAGCAGGGTTTCCGAATACATTATTGCATATGTGGAGCGTACAGATTTTGACTCCATGGGACTGGCCGGCGGCTTTTTTCTGTTCTACACCACCCTGTCCATGATCGGGCAGATCGAAAAGGCCTTCAACCGTACATGGGAAATAAACAAGTCCCGCAATCCGCTGCGCAAAATCAGCGATTATCTGCTGGTGCTCATTTTCGTGCCGACTTTGATTTCGTTCGGCATAAGTTTCAACTCGCTGCTGCTGGAGACTGCTGTCGCTTATCTGCCGATGCTGAAAGACATGGCAGGCTCGGCTCTCTCTGATATGCTGTCGATGCTTTTCCTCGGTCTGGGTTTGACGCTGCTGCTGTTTTTTCTTCCGAACCGGAAAGTTCCGATCTGGGCGGCTCTGATAAGCGGCTTTTCAGGCGGCCTGCTTTTTTTCTGGATGACCAGAATATACTTTGGCCTTCAGGTTGGAGTTGCGAACTACAACATGATCTATTCTTCGCTGGCAGTATTGCCAGTGTCTATTATTTTCATTGACCTGGTATGGCATATTGTGCTTTTAAGCTGCGAATTCTGCCGCGCCCTGCATACGGTGAGACTGCGCAACTACCAGTCCGTAAAACAGATTGATTGAATTGCCGGAATAAGAAGAAAGACAAGTCTGCAGAATCATCATTGCGCCCGCCCGGCGGAGCAAACGGTGGCCGCAGGCCGGCGCGCAAAACAAGGCGCGTCCAGTTCTTTCTACTGGAAAGCCGGATTGCGTACAAGGGTCAGGCTCTGGGAAAACTTTTTCATTATATTTTTATTTTTAATCAAGTGATGTTATGTTAAATTTCAAGTCATTAATTTTTACTGATGGGGATTGCTCAAATGCGTCCGACGGTATTTATGCTTGGTTTGCTGGCTTTTTGCGCCGCATTGTTTTCCGCTTCCCCCGTCGCCGCTTAAGGCAATGAATGCAAACCGGTTTGTGACGAAAGCCACAGATGCGTTGACGGTGTCTGTCTGACGCTGGATCAGTATTACACAAACGTCGATCCCGGAGTTTTCGAGCCTGAAGACGCAGCCGCTGCATTCTTTCTTGATTTCTTCATTCACGGCGGGCTGGGGCATTATTTTTACAGCGGAAATTATTACTGGGGTGCAGCTGGAACGGTTTCGCTGGCGGTCGGACTCGCGGGTTTTATAATGTATAGTGGAGCTAAGAGCCGTGAACTGGCAGATGGTTTGGGTGGCATAGGGAGTGCGTTATCCCGGATGTCCGGTGAAGAAGAAAAAGAAACAGACAGATGCACGAATTGCGATGAAGTCGCTCTCGCCGGATTGGTGATGATGGGCATCGGTCTGGCCGGACGGCTGGTTTGTTCGATTTCAGCACCCATAATTACGGTTGAAAACAATCAGCGCAAGGCCGCCGAGCGAGAAAAATACGAGCAATGGAAAAAAGAAAACAATCTGGCGAGCCACGAAAATTATATGGATGCGGTTTACGGTGGCGATACGAACTCCGTGTTCGATGAGGAGCAATACCATGTGGCTCAAGCCGGAGTTTTCAGAATAATTGACCTGTGTTTCTGATATGCCTCATATGCAATCATCAAATAGTCCATTTATTTCTTGCCTTTGAGTATTCAATGCTGTACAAAAATCTGTTTTTAACGTGGAGTAATTGCCATGTCTCACGAAGATAGCGACCAGACCGACCATAAACACAGCATACCCAGCGTAGTTCACGAAAAATCAGGCACATCCGGCGAATTGTTCAGGCTGGCCTATCCGCTTATGATCTCATTCCTTTCCATGACGATCATGGGTCTGATCGACACCTTTATTGTCGGTTATCTGGGAACGGCCCAGCAGGGCGGCGTGGGTTTCGCAATGAACGTCACCTGGACCATGTTCAGCCTGTTTACCGGCACAATGGGCGCAGTGGTGACTTTCGTTGCTCAGGCTTATGGCGCCGGACGCATCGAACAGATTAAGCGCTGGGTCATGGCGGCCTTCACCGTAGCGGCTCCGGCTTCGCTGCTGGTTTTCGCCGCAGTGCCTTTCGCCTCCGAAATAATAGACCTTATCGGCACCGATGCGGCACTCAAACCGCATGTGGTTGCCTATATGACCGTAATAATGCTGGGAGTGCCTTTTCTGCTGTCCAATTTCATCTTCTCAGGTTTTTTCCGCGCTCTGGGCGACACGCGAACTCCGATGGTTGTGACGGTAATCGCCAACGCCATCAATGCCGTGCTTGACGTGATTCTGGTTTTCGGAGTCTGGTTCATTCCCGGCATGGGTGTTCGTGGTGCGGCAATCGCCACAGTTTTTGCTCAGGGGTGCCAGGTGGCGATGTATTTGTGGGTTTACATCAACGAAAAGAACAATGCTCTTTATGGAACGCGCAGCATCTTTGTAGTAAGTGCCTCTGAACTGGGACGGTTTCTTAAAATCGGTCTGCCGATGGGCTTTGCCTGGAGCATCGAAATGATATCGTGGGCCTTTATGATGTCGTTCATTTCCCGGCTCAGCGCCAGCGGCATGGCCGCTTCGACCATTGTATGGCAACTCATGCATTTCAGCTTCATGCCCGCCGTGGCTCTTTCCATTGCCATTTCCACACTGGTTGGGCAATACCTCGGAGCCGAGCGCATCGACCTTGCGCGCCGCTCGGCCAAAATAGGCATGGTGTGGGGGCTGGGCTTCATGTTCGTTCTGGGGTTGGTGTTCGCAGTCGGACGCAACCATCTTATCGCGTTGTTCAACAGCGACCCGGAAGTGGTTTCCATCGGCGCTGTTCTGCTGCTTATAGCCGCCGCTTTTCAGATGTTCGATGCGCTCAACATCTGCGCCTCAGGGGTTCTGCGCGGTGCCGGCGACACGAAGTTCCCCATGTATATTCAGGTCGGTCTGGCCTGGATGATATTTATTCCGCTGGTTTACGTCTTCGGCCATGTACTTGAATGGGGGATTTATGGCGCATGGCTGGCCGGGCTGGTTTTTATTGTGCTTCTGGGAATCACCCTGTTCCTGCGTTTTCTTTCCGGCGGCTGGACGAAAATCCGCGTTATTCATTAAAATCGAAAAGCCGTCGGATATTCCGGCGGCTTTTCTGCAAATCCGAATATCGGATGTCTTTTATTTACCGGTTGTCTGAATTATTTCAACTTCTATTTCAAGGTTGACTTCATCCCCGACAACCGCCGTTCCTTCGGCAAGCATGTTGAAGGCCAGTCCGAAATCCTGTCGGTTCAGTTTGCCTTTAAGGCTGTATCCGGCGTGAAGTTGAGCTCCCTGGCCGAAATCGGCCTTCTGTGCGCCGAGGAACTCCCCGGTGAAAACCACAGTTTTAGTCACTCCTTTCATGGTAAAGTCAGTCTCTACACTGACGTTGTTGCCGTTCCAGCTTATTTTTTTGCTTTTAAGCATAATTTCAGGGAATTTCGACGCATCGAAAAAATCCGGTGATTTCAGATGCTCATCGCGCTTGTCGATTCCGGTTGTAATCGAATCGACTGATGCCTTTGCGCTGACTGAGCTTATCCTGCCGTCAGTTCCGGCTTCAACGGAGGCTTCGAATTGTTTGAAGCTGCCTCTGACTTTTGAAATTCCGAGGTGTTTTACCCAGAATCCCACATCGCTGTGAGCTTTATCGAGTTGCCAGCTTGAAGAAGTTTCTGCGGCGTGAAGATTTAAAGCCAGCAGAAACAAAGGAATCATTAACAGAACAGTCTTTTTCATCGCAATATCCTCCATTCCGGTCAGGAATTAATTCCTGCCGTAAAAAAACATCAATCTGTTGTCACAAACCCTCTGAATTTGAAGCTGCTTACTGATCGGGTTTTGTCAATAGCCTGAGATCATTTTTTTCGGAATTCTGCTGTTCTGCCGGATTCGAGAGTTGCTTAATTCTGCATATATGCAATGTCAAATAAAAATCCCCGCCGTATGGGCGGGTACTTCGCAGTCAATCTTAAATAAATCGGCGCGCCGAAGGCGCGCCGATTGTGATTAAATGCAGCTGTCGGAGTTGTTTACTTTTTGGCCTTTTTTGCAGCAGGTTTTTTCGCCGGAGCGGCTTTCTTTGCCGGAGCCTTTTTTACTGCAGCTTTTTCCTTCTTTTCGACGGTTTTTACCGCAGGTTTCTTGACTGCGACAGCCTTTTTGGCGACGACTTTCTTTCCCTTTGCCGGAGTCGCGACCTTCTTTGCCGGTGCCTGTGCCTTTTTCTCTTCAATAGCGGCCTGAGCGGCTGCAATGCGAGCGATCGGCACGCGGAAAGGCGAGCAGCTTACATAGTTAAGGCCTGTCTGATGGCAGAACGCAACCGACTTCGGATCGCCGCCGTGTTCGCCGCAGATGCCGATTTTGAGATTCGGATTGGTCGAACGACCCTTCTGTACGCCGATCTGCACCAGCTGGCCGATGCCTTCGGTGTCGAGAGTGGCAAAAGGATCGGCCTTGAGGATGCCGGTTTCTTCATAGAAAGAGAGGAAGCGTCCGGCGTCGTCGCGCGAGAGTCCGTAGCCGGTCTGGGTCAGGTCGTTGGTGCCGAAGCTGAAGAATTCGGCGGTCTGGGCGATCTGATCGGCTGTCAGGGCGGCGCGCGGCAATTCGATCATGGTGCCGAGCAGGTAGTCGATCTTCATACCCTTTGCAGCAAAGACTTCCTCGGCTACGCGACGTACTATGGCGGCCTGAGCGTTCAGCTCGTTGATGTGTCCGACCAGCGGAATCATTATTTCGGGGTGAACCTTTATGCCGTAACGTTTCTGCACGTTGCAGGCGGCTTCGAAGATTGCCTGAACCTGCATCTCGGTGATTTCGGGATAATAGATTCCCAGACGGCAGCCGCGATGGCCCAGCATGGGGTTCGATTCTTCGAGCTGCTTGGCGCGCTCTTTGATTTTCTCAACCGGAACACCGCTGGATTTGGAAAGCTTCTCCACGTCGGCGTCGGTGTGCGGGACGAACTCGTGCAGCGGGGGGTCCAGGGTGCGGATGGTTACCGGGCGTTCTTCCATGGTTTTGAAGATGCCTTCGAAGTCTTTGCGCTGCAGAGGCAGAATTTTCTTCAGAGCCTTGCGGCGGGCGTCCAGATTTTCGGCGACGATCATTTCCTGGAAGGCTTCGATCTTGCCTTCGCCGAAGAACATGTGCTCGGTGCGGCAGAGTCCTATGCCTTCGGCTCCGAATGCAATTGCGTTTGCGGCCTGATCGGGCTGGTCGGCGTTGGTGCGCACACCCAGTTTGCGGGCTTTGTCGGCCCAGCTCATCAGCTTGGCGAACTGCTGGTAAACGGGGGCGTTTTCGGCTTTGAGT
>JAKQSH010000268.1 GCA_029570245.1 Deltaproteobacteria bacterium
CATCGGCATTCTTATTTACATCGCTTTCCGTTTCGACTTCCGCTTTGCGCCCGGCGCAATCGTGGCTCTGGTTCACGACGTTTCAATCACGGTCGGCATATTCGCTTTCCTTGGAATCGAATTCACCATTCCGACCATCGCAGCCATTCTTACGATTGTAGGTTACTCAATCAACGATACCATCGTTGTTTACGACCGCATCCGTGAGAATCTGTCCAAAGCAAAAGTAAAACCACTGGAAGTCGTGGTCAACGAATCAATCAACCAGACTCTTTCGAGAACCATCCTCACTTCGTTCACGACTCTGCTGGTTGTAGTTTCCCTGCTGATATTCGGCGGAAGCATAATCTTCGACTTTGCTCTGGCACTCTTCATTGGTATCTCTGTAGGTACTTATTCTTCAATCTTCATCGCTTCTCCCATTATGATTTATCTCTATAGATTCATTGAGAAGCGTTCAGTAGCCGCCGCGCAGGCCAAATAATA
Organism: Deltaproteobacteria bacterium; assembly: GCA_029570245.1. GTDB lineage: Bacteria > Myxococcota_A > SURF-8 > SURF-8 > SURF-8 > JAKQSH01. The sequence goes on from JAKQSH010000268.1 coordinate 487, forward strand.
AGGAGTTACCAAGGGTTTACAATGAAACCCCGCAATCTGATCGCCCTTGCCATCACCCTGACGTTTCTTTTTCTGGCGATCTATAAAATTGACTTTTCCGATTTCATAAGCGCCTTCGAGGACCTGAACCCGGTTTGGGTCCTCCCGGCGCTTTTTTTCTACCTCTTCAGCTTTCTGTTCCGCGCCATCCGCTGGCGCTACATGCTGTCCGGCGGAAAACAGATCAGCCTCACGTCGCTGTTCGGATATCTTGTAATCGGATTCATGGCGAACAATCTTCTGCCTGCCCGACTGGGTGAATTCGTAAGGGCCTACGTCACCGGCAGGCGCGAACACCAGAGTCGTTCGGCGGTATTCGCCAGCGTAGTGCTTGAGCGTCTGTTCGACGGCATCACAATAGTCATTATACTGTTGCTGCTGCTCTATATAGAAGGAAGCCTTGGGCGTCCATGGCTGCACTATCTGAGCCTGGTATCGGCGGCTGTCTTCGCCGGTGGAATCGCGTTTCTGGTAATGCTGACATTCATGCGTGAAACCGCAATGAAAATCTCGGCAGCAGTTTTTTCGATTCTGCCGAAGCGGCTTGAGACGCTCGGTAATCACATACTTGGACGTTTTCTGTCCGGTCTTGATCTGCTGCACAGCGCAAAAGACCTGCTTCTCGTAAGCATATTCAGTTTTGCAGTATGGACCTGCGAAACAATGGTATATCTGACTTACCTGAAAGCCTTCGATATACATGTTCCGCTGGATGCGGCTTTGCTGACGCTGGTTGTCGTCAACCTGTCGATGATGATTCCGAGTTCGCCCGGCGGCATCGGAATTTTTCAGTTCGCCTGCATTCAGGCACTGGCGATTTTTGGGGTAAGCCAGGGAACGGCGCTGGCTTTTTCCGGGGCCTTGCACGCCACACAATTGTTGCCGATTATTATTCTCGGCCTTATTCTGCTGCCGCGCATGGGATTTTCCTTCAGAGAAATCAGCAATGTCGAACTGGAAGACGATTCTGAAAACGCCTCCTGAAAAATATCTCCAACCACAAATTGCGCCATATTATTGACAACGAACACTTCTGCCAATTTATATCCATAACCACCAGAAAACATTCTGGCGCATAACATGCTGATTTTAAAAGACATATCGTACAGGATGGAAAATTAGCTTGAAAAAGACAGGCTGATGCGCCAAAATTTTATCTGGGCAATGGTTTATTTTTCTTGCTGTTGTGTCAAATTATCTATACTATATTCACTGGATTTTGCTTTTGCGGCTCAAGGTGCGGACAAATGGATAAAAAATACAGAATTCTCGTTGCGGACACTGAACCGACAGTCAGAACCGCCATCGTCAACTATTTTACCGAGATGAATTTCGAGTGTCTGGGCGTTGAAACCGAAAGCGAAGTAATCAACCTTGTTCAGAAATCCGAACCGGACCTGATAATTCTGGCCCTGGAGCTAAACGGTATCGACCTGCTGAGGCACCTGAAAAGCGCCAAACCAAATACCGAAGTAATATTAACCAGTTCCGGTGCGAACGTGCCGGACATTGTGAGGGCTATGAAAATGGGCGCATACAATGTGATGGTAAAACCGGTACAGTTGGAAGAACTGCGCGATCAGACTTACAGAATTCTCGAAATCGTTACAACTCCCCCTCAAAAAACGCGTCAGGACCGTATGGACGACAAGAAGAACGGTCTGATTGCGCGACTGATGAAAAGTACCGAACCATCCATGGTAGAGCTGTTTTCGGTAGCAAAAGTTGTTGCCGCTTCGGACAGCACCATTTTTATAACGGGAGAATCAGGCACCGGCAAAGAGTTGATGTCGAGTTTCATTCACCTTAATTCACCGCGCAGAAACGAAAGCATGGTTCCTGTGAACTGTGGAGCTATCCCGGAGAATCTCATCGAAAGCGAGCTTTTCGGGCATGTGAAAGGAGCTTTTACAGGAGCCATCGCCAACCGCACCGGACGACTGAAAGCCGCAGACAGCGGAACCCTGTTCCTGGACGAAGTCAGCGAACTGCCGCTGCATATGCAGGTTAAGCTGCTGCGTGCCCTTCAGGAAAAGCGTTTCGAGCCGGTAGGGGCCAGTCGCAGCGAAGAATCCGACTTCCGCATTATCGCCGCGACAAACCGCGACATCGAAAAAGAGGTGGAGGAAGGCCGTTTCCGGGAAGACCTTTACTATCGCCTCAACGTTATTCCTCTGCATATGCCGGCACTGCGTAACCATCGCGGAGACATAATGCCGCTGGTGGAATACTTCATCGAACGATTCAACAACGAAAAGGGCCTTGAAGTCGAAGGGATTGAAGATGAAGTCAAAGACCGCCTGCGCACTTACGCCTGGCCCGGCAATATACGTGAACTGGAAAACGTGATAGAACGCACCGTCATTCTCAAGCGTTTCGGCAAACTTACAGTAAACGATCTACCCAAAAAGCTCAGAGGCGAAGGCAATCTGGTGCTGACCGATCAGGGCTTCGTCGATATGCCGGAAGACGGCATCGACCTGAATCTGGAAGTTGCCCGTCTTGAAGAACGTCTCATAAAACTGGCTCTTGACCGAACCAACGGCAACAAGAATCAGGCTGCGCGCCTTTTGCATCTCAACCGCACCACACTTGTTGAAAAAAATAAAGAAACGCGGACTGGAAGCCTGACAGAAAATACAACGACACTGCAATAAAACCGGCCTGACACGCCGGTTTTTATTTACTCATATTTAAGCTTCCGCATGAATCCGGCTTGTAATAGAATATTTTGATAAGGCAAATTCCTGCGGCGCCTCTTACGCCGCAATGAAGCAAGGATATCTGAACATGCAAAACCGTTTTTCCACATACTGTCTGGCGATCGTTTTTCCCCTGCTGCTTATTTCCTGCTCTTCGGACAAAACTACTGCAACAGACGGTGACATTGACCAGGAAAACGTAATCGAATTCGACGCCGAGCAATGGGAACCCGAAATGGAGCCGGAAAGCACAGAGTCATACGAGCTGTGGGAGGAAGGCGAATATACGCACGATGTTGCATCGGACTCTGTATACAGCCAGTTGAACGTGCAACACTTTTCGCGTTTCCGCGAAGATGTTCCGATAATGGTGAACGCCATACACAAGGACGTGTCCGGCGGCGCGTATTTCGGCATGGAAGACGGCATATCGCGCTACAATCCCGCCACCGGAAATTTCGAAGCGGTGGCGCTGCCGGAAGGACTCGACAGTCTTACGGTGTACGACATTACACTGGACCAGATAAACGTTCCGGTAATAGTCGGCATCTCCAATCAAAGCGACGTGCTGTTTAAAGTACAGCTGAACATGCTGGTTCCTCAGAGCGGCTGCGACATTTTCGATATGCCGGGCAGCGTGGCGTTGCGCGACGGCACTTCTATTTACGTCGGCACAAATTCCGGCATGTATGTCTACAACGACGTTGAATGCACCAGACGCAACGACATTGAAGGCAATATCATCGACATGGACGCAGCCTATCAGAATCAGGAGAGCCTCTTTGCCGTCCTCAGCAATTACGGCACCGATCCGGATAAACTGTGGAAAGCCGAACAGGGAATCTGGCTGGATTATTCAAGCGAAGACGGGCTTGTGGAAGAAAGACATCGTAAAATCGCTATTTACATGCCAGAAAAACAGATATGGACGATTTCACGCTCCGGCGTGGAATATCTCGACAGACAGAACACACTGCACGGTTTCAAAGCCGAAGTCGGCAAGCTTCCAGCCGACAATCCTTTCAACCTGAAGATTTCCGATTCCGGCGAAGTCTGGATTGCGAATTTCGACATGGTGATGCGCTATCGGCAGGGCGTTTCCGAGCGCTGGGATGCATATTACAGCCCACGCTGGCTGAAGGGCGGCGAAATCCGCTCAATCGGCTTCGACAATGAAAAGGCTCTGTGGGTGGCTCACAGCGAAGGAGTTGAACGTTTCGAGCATCTGCAATGGACGCTGGCCGACAAAGAAGCCTATTACCGCCAGCTTATGAAAGACCGTCACATGCGTGAAGGCAAATACATCGGCATGTGCAGCATGGAAAGCAGCGGCGACCTTGAAAATTGCGCCATAACATTCAACGAGCAGGACGGTTTCTATACCTCGCTGTATTCTCTGGCAATGACATTCCGTTCGGCCACGCTGGCGGCCTCAGGAGATTTGAGCGGAGTAAGCGACGCAAGAAAAGCTTTTGAACACGCACTGGAGATTTTCACCGCAAGCAAAGAAAACGGCGAACTCGGCGCACCGGCGACGACACTGGTAGAGCGCGGCACCGGACCAATCGACGATCAGCTCTGGTTCCGTTCGGACAACTACGACTGGCGCGGTGAAGTTGACAAAGCCACCATGGCGGCGTACTGGGCGGCTTTTATCTTCTATCATCAGATCGTCGCCGACGCGAACCAGCAGAAAGCAGTTGCCAGCATCGTCAACAGCTTTACCGAAAAGCTGATTGCCGACGGCATGAAAATAATGGAAAAAGACGGACAGGCCGCTTCGGAAGCACAATGGGATTACGATCATACTCTGGGCGACAAAAGCGGCATCGGCGGCACAGGCGCGTTGCAGGCGCTGGCGCTTCTGCGCGGAGCTTACGCTCTTACAAAGAATGAATCCTTCATTGCGAAGTTCGAAGAACTGGCCGACGACAGCGGCTACGCGCTGGCCACCGAAAATCAACGCTCCTGGACAGCAAGCCGCCTGACGGATTACAGAGCCGATATGACGGCATACCTGAGTTATCTGATTCTGGCCCATCACGAAAATTACGCAAAATTCCGGGCCAACATTGAAAAAAGCATAGCTGCCGCGTGGGAAATTGACCGCCGGCGCAACATCCCGTTTTATGACATGGTGTACGGTGTTTTCGCACATCACGATTTTGAGCTTGAGCGCGCGCTGGAAACCCTGCGCGACTGGCCGCTTGACCTGATCGACTGGCGCATTGATACCTGCAACAGAGCCGACGTTGTGCTTGAAGAAGGCAGCGGAATCGACGGTGCGCCGATGCGCATTACTGAAGTATTGCCGCAGTCGCAGCGCATGCTGACGGCTGTTTACGAAGACCCTTACCTGTGCCAGTGGAGCAGCCAGGCCGGAGAAACGGAACTCGGTGGTTACAGAGAATTCGACGCTACAATGTGGCTTCTTACATATTGGATGGGACGCTATTACGGATTCATCGAATAGACAAATAACAAAATAGCATAAAAAAAGAGCCTCACAAACGGAGGCTCTTTTTGTTTATGCCTGATTTATTTTCAGAGACAGGCGCCGCCGACAATCTGATCGCTGCCGTTAACCAGTATTGAACACTCCGTGCCTCCGGTGCAGGTATCCGGTGCAGCTGCACACTCGAACATACAATACGTCACACCGGATTGTGAGTTCTCAAGACAGTTGGGAGAAGACGACGGGCAATCGCTGTCGTAATAGCAATCATAGGTTGCATCGGTATCAAAGCAGACATCCATGGTGTTAGGCGCAATGCCGATGGTGGTGCATGCGCACATATCAACACCGGCGGTACAATCACAGGTATTGATCTGACAGGAGTCCGCACAGACCGTTTCACCCTCAACATTGACACAGATATCGCCGGTACCGCTCTCGACACAATCGCTGCTGGAGTGACATTCTCCGACGTTGCAGAAGCAGAGATCGTATCCGCTTTCGCTGTCGAAGGAGCATGCTTCTGCTCCGTTCGCATAGCCTTCAGCAATGCATATCTGATTGCAGTCTTTTATAATCCACTGGCTCGTTGCCTGATCGCACCAGCACAGCACCTTTTCGGCGCTCTCCGAACAGGTCGGCAAGTCGATGCCGTATGTGCAGGCTCCCGAACAGGCTCCGCTCAAATCCGGGTCAGGGTCAGGATCGTTATCGACATCACCGTCACCGTCACCGTCACCTTCACCT
>JAKQSH010000275.1 GCA_029570245.1 Deltaproteobacteria bacterium
GCACAGGAGTTTCTAAAACCAGCGATTTCGCGGCTTTTGGAGAAAATTTCCGAGAGCTTGAGAAAGATACAAAAAACATTATTGCAGGTCTTTCTGCGCAGAATTATGATGCCGCACTCGATTTGTATCGTGGAGTTTACGACAGCCATTTTTCCGCAGTACGTACAGCAATGGACAACCTGACCGGAGTTTTTCTCGCTGGTGCCGAAAGCAAATTCGGTGAGAGTGTAAGTACATCGAAGCAGATTTTTTATGTGTCGCTCTTAATTGTTGTAATAATTCTTCTGTTCAGCGTTGTCTCAGGCATTATGCTTGTAAGCGGCATTTCCAGACCGATCTCAGAAATGGCGGTTGTCGCCGGAGAGCTGGCGCGCGGCAATATCGACCAGAATCTGAATGTTGATTCTACCGACGAAATAGGGCAGCTCGGAAGTGCTTTCCAGCAGATGATAGAGTCTCAGCGTCGCATGGCGGATATTGCAAAAGCCGTTGCGAATGGAAACATTGAGGTCTCGATTTCTCCGCAGTCTTCCAAAGACCTGCTGGGACATTCTCTTAAGGGGATGATTGAAGTTCTGCGTGAACTCGACTCTGATATAAAGGCAACAATTGATGCTCAGAAGCGGGGCGATATAGATTCGAGATGTCATAAAGAAAAATTCAATGGCGCCTTTTCAGAGTTGTCCGGCGGTGTAAACGATGTTCTTAATGCTGTTATTCTTCCGCTTCTTGAAGGTATCGAAATCATGTCCGAGTATGCCGACGGAAACATGAAACGTTCGATGCGCGAGTTGCCGGGCAAGCAGGTTGTTCTTACTCGCGCGCTTAACGGCATCCGCTCAAATCTTCAGGCGCTTATTGATGAATTTCAGATGCTTATCCGCAGTGCCATAGACGGCAAGCTTGATGCTCGCGCCGATTCAGGCAGGTTCAAGGGCGCTTACTCTGAAATTGTTAGTGGTATTAATGAAATATTGAACGCATTGCTTTCGCCTATAAACGAAGCTTTGCGGGTTCTGCAGGAGATTTCGAAGCGTGATCTGACAAGCAGAATGACCGGCAATTACATGGGAGATCACGATAAAATCAAGCAGGCGGTGAACACCACAGCGGAAGTTCTGGAGGATGCCATCGCACAGGTCGCACTGGCCTCCGATCAGGTCACTTCGGCAAGCCGTGAAATCGCTTCCAGCAGTCAGCAGGTGGCGGAAGGTGCGTCGTTGCAGGCAAGCAGCCTTGAGGAAACATCCAGCAGTCTTGAGCAGATGTCCAGCATGACAAAGCAGAATGCCGAGAGTGCGCAGGTCGCCGACACTATCGTTACGGAAACGAGTCAGGCCGCCAGGACAGGCTCCGAATCCATGAATCAGATGTCGGATGCAATGTCAAAGATTCGCGAGGCCTCTGTCAGCACGTCTGCAATTATCCGGGATATCAACGAAATCGCCTTCCAGACCAATCTTCTGGCTCTGAATGCTGCAGTAGAGGCCGCCCGCGCCGGCGAGGCGGGCAGGGGATTCGCCGTTGTCGCCGAGGAGGTCCGCAGCCTGGCATTACGAGCAAAAGAAGCGGCTCAACGCACGGAAGGACTTATCAAAGCATCCGTCAAGCTGGCCGACAACGGAGAACAGTTGTCGCAGGCCGTAAGTTTGCGTTTCAGTGAGATCGTCACTTCAGTTCAGAAAACAGCCACAATCATCAAAGAAATCTCGAAGGCCAGTTCCGAGCAGTCGCGCGGAATTGAGCAGGTAAACACTGCAATTAGCAATATGGACGCCGTTACTCAGCGGAATGCATCCAACGCCGAAGAATCCGCCAGCGCCGCTCAGGAGTTGAGCGCACAGGCTCAGACTCTTACCGATATGGTAAAGCAGTTTACCGTCCGTCGCAAAGAAACCGGCCTGAATATTATGCAGAGCAGGAACGATGACAGATGGAGCAGCAAAAAGACAAGCGGACGCCTTGAAAAACAGCCGTTGGCAATGATTGCCGGCAGTGAGGATATTCTTGATGGAGATTTCAAGGAATTCTAAGCCGACTGTGCACCGCTTCACTACTGTAACCGGAAATAAAAAAAACAAAGACGCCGCTCATTATAATAAGAGCGGCGTCTTTGCATTCACAAGGCGAAATGAGGCTGTTATTTATTTCATTCAGCCTGTTTTTTAGTGAGATTTTTCTGCGGCAGACCCTTCATGTAAAGTCCGATGCAGGCCGGCATGAACAGCAGCGCCATCGAAAGGCATGTCAGTTCACCTATTACTGCAAGCGTTCCGAATGAGTTGATTGCACCGTTAAGCGAGAACCACAGTGCGCCATAACCTATAATTGTCGTCATGCTGGCCATCATAATTGCGCCGCCGGTTGTGCGCAGCACTTTTCCGACACTGCCTTCACCTTCCTGGTAGAAACGTGAATGGAAGTTGACGTGATAATCAACGCCGATTCCCACTGAAAGCGGAATCGCGATGAAGTTCAGGAAGTTTATTTTTTCTCCGAATGCGATGCTGACGCCCATCATAAGAAGAACACCGGTTGTCATGTAAGCAGAAACGACGAACCAGTCTTTGAAGTTTCTGAAGGAAAGGTAAATAACGCCCAGAACCAGCAACCATGCAAGGAGTGTAATAATCGGCCCTTCCCGGTTGATGTAGCTCAGCATATCTGCAAATATTACACCCTGGCCGCTTGACGTGACGACTTCGCCGCCGGGCAGCTTGACTTCTCGCACAACTGCGGCGAATTTCTGCAGATCGCGTCCGTTCCATTCGCTCATGCCGTCCCGCATGTAAACATAAACCGGCGTTCCGCGTGTTCCGTCCCGCTCGATAAACAGGCGCAGTATTTCTTCCGGCAGATCGTCGGCAGTAATGACTTTGAGGTCCTGCGGTGGAGTAAGCTTGTCCAGCAGTTCACGGTCTTCACTGTCAAGACTGTCCCAGTTGTTCTCGGAAATAATGCGGCGGATGTCGTCAAGTATGACGATTTTTTCTTTCTGCTCTGTCTCGTTTCCCGGCAGGTGATCGAAAATGGTGTCGATATCCTTGAACAGCTGCTTTTCCGGCGGCATGTCCTTGCTTTCGACATGATATGGCATAAGAGCATCTTTTATGGCCGGAACCTGCCCGATGTTGTCGGCAAGAATAATATGCGGCTGGCTGCGCTTTCCGATTATTTTTTCGGCTTCGTTGGAATATTTTCCACTGCCCATTTCGTTTGTGTACTGATTGCGCAACTTGCGGAAGTTGTATTCAAACGGATCACGCATGAAGAATGCCAGCAAGACTATTGAAAGCAGTACAAGTACGTTGCCCATCCAGAAAAGTTTGCGGGTATGATTTTCGACAAGCCAGGCGAAGGCACCGGAGAAAATGCGTCCGCGCATGCCTTCTTCTTCGTTCTGATGCTTGAACGGTTTTGTTTTCTCAACAAGCACAACCAGTGCCGGGTCAAGCGTAAGTGCAAACAGCAGGCAGACAGCCATGCCGACGCCGCCGATGAAACCGAACTGGTTAAACCCGTCGAAATCGGCGGACAGCAGCGAAAGATATGACAAAGCTGCTGCCAGAGCGGCGGTGCTGATTCCTTTTACCGCTCCTACCAGCGAGTTTGTCAGCGTTGTTTCCAAATCCTTGCCGTGCAGCCGTTCCTCCATGTAACGCGCCATGAAGTAGATGCCGAAATTTATTCCGTTGCCCGCTACAATTGATGCAAGGAACGCCGTAGATGCCGTAAGGTATCCGATGAATATCTGCGTCAGGCCCATTGTAGTCAGAACGCCTGCGACAAGTCCGACTGAGACGATAAGCGTCATGCGTACCGACCGGTAATAGATGACGACAGCCAGAAGAACCAGAAGCACGCAGAGATTGGAAATGACGACGATATCGTCACGAAGGGCGAAGTATTCTTCAACAAGGGTTTTGAGTGATCCGGTTGGATGAACCTGAATGGAAGGGTGATAACTTTCAGGTTTAAGATCGGCGATGTCTTTTTCGACTTTGGATGTGAATTTCTGGGCGAAATCGACACCTGTAGCGGTACCGGGCGTTTTTACGATTATGACAAGGCGTTTGCCTTCCTTGTCGGTGAGATAGCCGTCAATATATTTATCGAAGCGGTGAAGCTCATCGTCGTATTCGGCTTTTTTCTTCTTCCAAT
>JAKQSH010000287.1 GCA_029570245.1 Deltaproteobacteria bacterium
CCGACTTCGCGGCAATATAAACCACCGGAGCCGTCGGATTCGCAGACGCCTGCATAACCGTATTCGGTTTCGCAGTCGTCGCCCTCTTCCTTGCCGTCACACGGTTGCACAGGAATACACGCCAGGAAACCATCGTCTCCCATCCGGCAGATTCCACTGTGATATTCCAGATCACAGGAATCGCCTTCTTCAAGATCGTCACATACTCCTGCTGGACGGCAGTACAGTTCGCCGAAAATATCTTCCTGACAACTGCCTTCCTCTTCGTTTTCAACACATTCGTCGCCTTTGGATTTTCCGTAGCACGGACCGCCCATACCGGGAATTACGGCGAGGCGTTCGGGATCGTCAAATCCGCCGCCGGAGCGGTTGCGCTTCATCTCATATATGGATGCGTCATCCTGAGAAACGAAATAAAGTGTACTGTAATCGGGAGAAAAACTGATTCCGTTTGCCGCCACGCGGAAGCCGACCGCCAGCGTTTCAAGCTTGCCGCTTGCCGGATCGACGCGACTTATGGCGGCGCGCGACGCTTCGCTGACGTATATGAAATCGTCTTTGTCAACGTCAAGACCGTTTGGAAAATCGAGGTGCGGTGTAAGCACGCGAATCTGCCCGTCTGAGTAAACTTTTATAAGGCGTCCAAGGCCGCTGTCGGCCACAACGAGTTCGCCGGTAGAAAGGAATGCCATACCGCGCGCACGCTTTACGGCTTTGGCCACCCATACGCTGCGTTCGCCGTCGCTGGTGGTGCGTATCAGGTTGCCTTTTGCATCGGCGCTGATGATGTCTCCGTTGCGGTCGAATACGAAATCGGAATCGAAAAACTGGCGGTCACCGCTGTGTGCATCGCCGATTACAATGGAAGCAGTCATTGGAAGAACAAGAGGTTCATCGCAGAACGCCATGTCGATTTCCTCTTCCGGCTCGGCCTCAAGTTCGGTGTCGCCGCCCTCCTCAAGTTCACTGTCTCCGTCAATGGTGATGTCCGATTCTCCGTCGCCATCTTCGTCACCGTCGGCGGAAACGTCGCCATCGGATTCAGATTCATCTTCGGAGTCTTCGAAAACATCTCCATCAGCGAAATTACTGTCGCCGTTGGAACCACAGGCCGGGAATGCCGCAACCGCCACCAGCAGAGCCGCAAGCCACAAAACGCCCAGGCTATCTTTCTGCTCATCTAAAAACATTATGAATCCCCTTGTCAAAAAAATCTTTCATGGATTTCATGCTCAATAAAATACTACTGACACTGCTGTATCGTCTCGTCGCAATCATGGCCGTCCGGGCAGTCGGCGTCGCTGCTGCAGGGAATGTGTCCGGTAACTTCGATATCAATCTTTCGCACCGAACTGACCATGAAATCGACGCATTCATCATCGTTTTCCATTGAATCCATTGTCCGACGCACTACCGAACCGGAAGGATAACCGGTCACACCGGCTCCCATGAGCTGATCTATGATTGCAGAACTCACTGTGGCTTCGCCCGTATCCGGGAAATCGCAGGTCAGAGTCAGAGGAGTCAGACCGTGCTGGTCGATGTTTATCTGCACGAAAACGCGCGAACGCGCACCGTCGCCGGGAGCTGTCCAGTGAATTGTAAGCGGCTCGCCCCCGGTAATAATCCACTTTTCTTCGGCGGAAACAAGTTGAGAAACTCCAACACCGAACATTTCCATCTCGCCGAAATAGCCGTCGGTAGAAGCCAGCTGAATAACCGTATTTTCAGCGAAGCCCGGATGGTTGAGTTTGTTGTACGAATAGGAATTGGTCGGATAAATCGGGCCGATAACGACAGTTTTAGAAAGACCTCTGAAAACCACCAGCCCGGCGTCCTGTCCGACCGGCGAAGGAATGCATGTGAGATCATAATTGCAGGTATAACCGGACTCACAGGCGGGGTTGCATACCAGACGGCGTCTGCGCAACAGTCTGCAATCGCCGTCTTCAACAGCCACTTCTGGAACGTCCTTGGGAATTACGCCGTTTCTCACTACACCTTCAATTGCGGTGTAACCCATATCCTCGTTCATTTCGACTTTGAATCCGCCGATGCGCTTGCCGGCGGGGCAGGCTCCGCGCAGGTTGACGGAAGCCGGATTCTGATCGTAGTCCGGGTCGCCGATATCGTCCGGGTCTATTTCGTTTTCGATATCGACTTCAGCTGCTTCTTCGTTCTCGGATGTTTCCGTGTCTTCCGACTCTTCCGAACCTTCCGTCAACTCTCCGTCGCCGTCGGCGGTGTTTTCCGTATCGCCGTCCGGCAGGGTTTCCTCATCGCCGTCAGGCGACGATTCGCCGCTGTCACCGTCCGCTTCGTCGTCACCGTCAGGCGTTCCTTCTCCGCCGGAGTCGGAGTCACCATCTGAATCGCCGCCGTCGGATTCTGAGCAGCCGGGGCTGAAAGCAAGCATAAGCAGAAAGCAGAATATCGCTATTTTTCCGTACATCATTCGATTTCTCCACTGCCGCGTCCGGGATAGGGACGAGCCTGTTTTATGAACAACTGTATATCGCTGCCCGGTTTTTCCGGGTCCTGATCGAACTTGAACTCAACATCCATGCCGAAAAAATGCTCTTTGGTGTTCGGACCATAAATCGGATTGAAGAAGTTATGAATTGCAGAAAGGGCCTGGCTGAGAGTTTCGACCTGTGCGCGTGTCAGCACCGTCTGTCCTTCCGGCACCATATTTGAGTGAGCCAGGTAAACGATGGGCTGTCCTGGCATGTCGTAGTAATAAACGAACTGATCGCTGGTGGTTCCTTCCGGCGGCAGAACTACAGAAGTGTCGCCCAGCTGCACGTTTACGTAATGGCCCGGCTCCAGACCTTCGGAGTCGA
>JAKQSH010000335.1 GCA_029570245.1 Deltaproteobacteria bacterium
AACAAGGCGCGTCCCGTCCTTTCTTTGCGGGACTTTCTTTGGACGCGCAAAGAAAGTCCCGCTGCGATAAACCGCGCCGAGGCAGGCAAAGCGCTGAAAATCTGCAGATTCCAGCAGCTTCCGAATGCGCGCGCTTCGCGCTCGCATGTGCGGCAGAGCGCAGCGTTAAAACCAGAACGACCGCCACTCCGTGAAACCGCAGAGGGAAAGACAATAAACGCCGGGTGTTTTTTTCACAAACCGGGGACTGCTCAGACGACACAGCGTTTGACTTCCACACGTTCCGGCGGTTACGATATTCAGGCGGAAAACCGGAAGAGGAGAATGTTTTGAATCTGCGTGTCGCCGTCATACTGATGTTTGCGTGCCTTATGGCGCTGATTCCGCTGCGGCTTAATGCCGCCGCAGCAGACGACGAGACCGCCCGGCTTCTGGCGCCCTTGCGCGATGCAGGCTCGGAACTGGCCGGCTGGACACTTGCGGCTGTCGAAAGCGATGCGGGTTCCATGCGCACGCGCTGGAAAAATCGGAATTCCGGCGAAGAACTGTCGGTGCTTCTGCATGCCCGCAACGACGCAAACCCGGCTTTCTCCGTAACGCGCCTGTATAACATTTTTGCAGAAACTTCAGATGGCGCGCCGGGCCTGAGCGATTCAGGACGCAGGCTGCTTGAAGCCTTTTCAGAATATGTGCGCACCAATGAAGCCTCCGCAAGCAAGCTGCTTCCTTATGAAGATTATAGGCGCAATCTGGAATTGCAGCGCGCCGCCGGAGTGCAGAAGAAAAAGGACTCCGATCTGCGCCGGGCCGAGCTGGAGCGTAAAAACCTGAAACGGATGCTGCCGGCGGGAATCACAATGCGCAATATCGGCGAAAACGCAGCGCCCTGGCTGGCGCTGCTGCCGGTTCTGATGATTTTCGCATCGCTGTATGTCAGCCGCATCATGCAGCCGGAGCTTGAGGAGTCGGGGCGCGAATACATGCGCGATTTCCTGAACCGCGCCTTCAAATTAGTCACCGTTCTTCAGGCGGCGCTGGCGGCGCGGGGTTTCGAGAACGGCGCACCGATGAACCCCGCAGATTCTCCGCTTCTTTCGGACAACCGGCCATTCGACTTTATTTCGAACGTATTCACCTTTTTCGTGCTGGGCGGCGAGGAAGCGCGTTACATCGGAGCGCTGCTGGTTTTCGGCGTTCTGTTCTTCTTTTTCATACACGCAACAACGCTGCTGTCTTTTCTGGTACTTAAAGACCGCACACAGGCGCTTATGGCCGCAGTTTTCACCTGTTCTTTTCCGTGGTTTCTGCTGCCCGCGCATATGCTGCCCACTCTGCTGCTTTTCGGCTGGTTTTTCATGCTGGCGCTTATCTGTGCAGTGCTGCTGACCCGTTTCAGCCATCACGAATGGCGACTTTCCGGCGTAATGGCGTTGGCGGTCGCCGCCGCCTGCCTTATTCATCCGCTGGGTTTGCTGGCGGCTGTTTCCGTTCCTCTGGCGGCCGTTTTAAACATCAACGAAGCGCGCGCTGCAGCCGGACGTTTTTCGTTCTGGGCGGTATGGTTCGCCGGAGTGCTCAGTTCGGCTCTGCTGCTGCTGAAGATTCAGGCAGTCAACCCTGATATGCC
>JAKQSH010000347.1 GCA_029570245.1 Deltaproteobacteria bacterium
AGAACATGATTAACGCCGGGCGTGTAGCGTCACAGTATCAGAAGGCGCGTCATGCCGACGCCACGCTGCTTCCGTCGATTGACGTGCTGCGTATGCTGACGGACATTCCAGCGCGCATTCTGGGCTTCAACAAGGGAAAAATCACTGCTGGCATGGACGCCGACTTTATCGCCTTCGACCTCGACCGTCCCAATCTTGTCGCGAGCACTGCGACAAACGTTCTCGACAATCTCGTGTGGGCGGCGGACGGTTCTGAAATAATGCATGTCGTCGGCAACGGACGCATAATGAAATACAATCACCGTGTTCTTGATTTCGATGGTGTGAGCATTGCCGAAATAAAAAGCGGTGCGCGTCGCTTGACCGTCGGCTTCGCAGAGTATCTCAAGCATGCGCCGGAAATCAGAGGTACTGGAATGCATCGCTGACATGGAAGATAAAAACTCAAAACCCGAGAACGAGACCGAACAGTTCGAAAATCGTGCGACACGCAAAAAATCGAAACTGGAGCAGATTATTCACCGGCGCACGGCTTCGGCCTGCATCGAATTTGATCTTATTAGGCCCGGAGACAGAATTCTGGTGGCTTTTTCGGGCGGTAAAGACAGCTACGCGCTGCTGTGGATGTTCCGCGACATGCAACAAGTCGTCCCATTTGATTTCGAGTTCAAAGCCATTCACATAGACCCCGGCTTCCCGCAGGAAGGGCGTGACGATGCGCTGGCTTTCCTTGCGGCGGAAGGATTCGAATGCGAACTGGTTGAAGATAATTTCGGGCGCATAATAAAAGAAGTGCTGACAGAGAAAGATTCACCATGTGCTTTATGCGCGCGCATGCGTTACGGAATTATCTTCAGGCGCGCAAAGGAAATGGGCATCCGCAAAATTGCGCTGGGACATCATATGGACGACGCTGTCGAAACGCTGCTGATGAACATGTTTTTCTCAGGGCAGATTAAAGGCATGCCGTTCAGTCTGCTGGCCGATAAGGAAAATCATCTGCTCATCAGACCCATGCTGCGTGTCGAAGAAAAGCTGCTCGTGGAATTCGCGGAAGAAAAGAAATTTCCGATCATAAAAAGCAGGTGTCCGCTTCTTGAGCGCAAACGCGAATGGCGCCGCAAATGGACCAAAGAGAAAGTCGATGAAATGAGCGCCAGTGTGCCGCAGATAAGGCATTGTATTCTTGCTGCCATGAGCAATGTAAGAGCGGAACATCTGCATGATCGTGAACTGTACGACTTTGAACACTGATTACGAAAAATGCATGAGAGGCATATGCAATGAACACACGCCCCGGTTTGTATGATCGCATCGGAGTTTTCGATTCTGGAATGGGCGGGCTGGAATTTCTGGTCCTCCTTCAGAAAATTCTGCCGGACGAGGAAATCTATTATTTCGCAGATACGGTCAACAATCCCTACGGCACAAAAACGCCGAAGGAAATAGAACGCTATCTGGTCGAAATTATCGAAGGCATGCTGGCCCGGCGCATGAAGTTGATAATAATCGCCTGCAACACCGCATCGGTCGTTTATTCGCAGCTTCCGGCGGACCATCCGCTTAAAATGCGTTTGCGCCGTGCCGGGGTGCGTGTTGTGCCTATGAACACTACTGAGCTCGTGGCGGAACTGCACTCTCTTGCCCCGCGCCGTTTATGGGTGCTGGCCACTGAGCTTACAGTAAAAAGCGGAGCATACGGGCGAATGCTTGCGGCTTTTCTTCCGCATTGCGAAATAAAAGAAATCGCTGCGCAGGAATGGGTTGAACGTGTTGAGCGTCCCGACAGCGACCAGGCGTCGGAGCGGCTCAAGCGCCTTGAATCCATTGAAAGGATTCTTGGCCCGCATGCGGCGCACAAGCCTGACGCCGTTCTGCTTGGTTGTACGCATTTCCCGCATATGGAAGCCGAAATCCGCGAATGGCTTGGACCTGATCCTCTGATCGTAAATCCGGCTACGGCTGTCGCGCACTTCGCACGCAACCTGCTAAATGTCGAAGAACTGGCGGCTCCGCCTCGCGGCGAGGAGCGCGCCCCTTCCGGCAGTGTGTTGTTCACCAACGGCGATGAGAAAAAAATACTTCAACAGCTGGTACGCATGGGCTACCGCGGGGACATCAGTGTGCGTCAGATAGACATCCGCAACGATCTGTCCGGCAAAGCCATAGACATCATAGGCTTCGGTCTGACCGGAAAAAGTCTGGTGCGTTATCTGCTTAATCAGAAACCGGGGTTGATTACCGTTCGCGATAAAAATCATGCGGTGTCCGATGCCGTGCATGAGGCTTACGGAGAAAGCGTTCAGGTCGTTACCGGAGAAGCTTATCTTTCCGGTCTGGAGCATTCCGATCTGGTCTTCCGTTCTCCTGGTGTTCCGTTAAGTCTGCCGCAGCTTAAAACCGCTTCCGATCGCGGTGCGGTCATGTCCAGCGACATTCAGCTTTTTCTGGAACGTGCGCCGGGATTGAAAATCGGCATTACCGGAACAAACGGAAAAACCACCACGACTCTGCTTACCCATCGTATTTTAGACCGCCAGTTCGAAGGGCGCGCACAGATACTCGGCAATGTCGGTCAGCCGGTTCTGGACGATTTCGATAAGCTTGATGCCCGCAGTGCCTGCGCCATCGAACTTTCGAGTTTTCAGCTGGAAGAACTGCGCAGTCTTCCGATCAGAGCCGGAGTTCTTCTCAATGTTACGCCGGACCATCTCGACCGCCACGGAGATATGCGCGGTTATGCCGCCGCCAAAGGGCGCATTTTCACGCTGCTCGAAGAAGGCTCTTTCGCTGTTTACAACATTGACGATCCGGTGCTGATCAACCTCGTTCTTCCGCATGGTTGTCGTGCCGCCATGATGCCGTTTTCGCGCCGTCACCGTTTGACTGAAGGTGCATGGCTGGAGGGAGACGACCTCGTTATGGCCGCTCCGCAGCTCGGGCGTTTTGTTATTAAAGATTATCTCAAACGCAAATCGTTTATCGGCGACCACAATCTCGAAAATGTCATGGCGGCAGCTCTTTCTACCTGGCTGTGCGGTGTCGAAGAAAAGCACATCGAAGAAACGCTGCTGTCTTTTGCAGGCGTAAAATATCGCATTGAGCTTTTCCACTCCATGAATGGAATCAATTTTTACGACGACAGCAAAGGCACCAATCCAGATGCAACATATGTAGCCTTGAAGACAATTAAGCAGCCAGTGAGGCTTGTTGCAGGCGGTGTTGATAAGGATTGTGATTTCAGCGATCTGCATCGACATGCTTCCGGGCGCGTAACGAAAGCCTATCTTTTCGGCCCGGTTGCGGAAAAGTTGCAGCCTGCTCTGGAACAGGCCGATCCGCCGGTTAAGTGCAGCTTATTCGAGTCGCTCGAAGACGCCACGCTTGCTGCAGCCACAGATGCTCAATCCGGCGAAGCCGTGCTGTTTTCTCCTGCCAGTGCTTCTCCACCGGGGCAGAAATATTATCAGCGCGGCGACCGCTTCAAAGAGTGTGTCCGCAAGCTTGGCCCGGATAAGCGCCGTGAGCGTCTGCTGTATATTGCCGACCCGTTGGCCGAACACGGGCATAACCATACATAAAGAAATCCCCGCTTTCAGGCGGGGATTTCTTTATGTCGTAAATTAACCCCAGTGTCTGCTTCAGGCTGTTTTTCTTTCACTCATTTTTTTGATGTGTTGTGTCGCGGTTGCAATCATAATTCCGAACGAGAAGAAGGCCGTGATGTAAAGCATATAATGCAGCACGCCGAACACCGAGAGTGAGAAGCAGAGGAAGATGAAGAAGTCGCGCTTCGACATGAACTTCAGCTTTGCCAGCAGGCGGATGTACCAGCGATTGTCTTTAAGCGAGCCCTGCTTGTTGAATTCGAAGTCAATCGCCATGACATCGCCGGAGTCTGTGTACTTGATGATGTAAGAATACATCAGCGGTGTAATGAGCATGTAGTTGAAGAGCGTAAACAGTCCGAAGTAAACCAGCGTCGGGTTATCGCCGGATTTCCATACGGCGTAAGTGATTCCGGCGAAAAGCAGGAAATTCGAAATGTCGTCTGCAATGGTATCGAACCATTCACCGTATTTCGAAAATTGA
>JAKQSH010000352.1 GCA_029570245.1 Deltaproteobacteria bacterium
TCGACGAAACGGAGCCACAGCCGACTATTTTCTCTGACAGGTTCGGCGCAAAGAATGAGTCCATGGTATTCAGCGCCGCCGGCACACTTGACGACCGCAAAATCGTGGAATGGGAGTGGACAAGCAGCGATGGCGGAAGCGGCAACAGAATGTGGTTCATCCACAAGTTCGAAGACAGAGGCGATTACACGGTAACACTGACAGTCACCGACGAAGGCGGAAACAGCGCAACAATAAGCAAAAATATCAGTATTGTTCTTCCTATAAACACCTACAACCCCGAAGTTCCCCGCAGCGCAGAAGGTCCATGCAACCTGTGGCAGCCTTCACGTTGCGACGACGGTTTCGCCGTCAACTGCCTGGAAGGAACCTGGGACGCCGTAAAATGTGAAACATACTGCCAGGAGTCCGGTTTTGCCGAATCTTCATGCCGGATTGTCGAATCCGGCAACGCCGAATGCGAATGCGAAGGAACCCAGCCGGATGGCGATCTGGAAGATGGCGACGAAGCAGAAAGCGACGGAGACGAATCTTCCGATGGCGACAGTGAAGAAACGGCAGACGGAGACAAGACTGTTGAAGATGGAGATTCGGAAAACGCCAACGAAAACGCCGGAGAAGACAATACCGACGGAAACGGCGGCTCCGGTGGCGATGGTTGCAGCAGCAGCACAACTCCTGCCGGACTCCTGCTTTCACTGTTATTCCTTGCAACATTGACAGCAAGCAGGAAAAAGATGATTTAACCACCTCCCAGACAACTGACCCGATGCAAAAAGCCGGATGTTTCAGAAACATTCGGCTTTTTATTTCACCACGCCGCAACAACTTGTTTTTATTATGTTATTTTTCTGACACGCAAAGACAAATTTTCAGCTTTCGACAATCATAGCCTTTACCCTGCATATAAATAAATTATTCTCCATTAAAAATGCAAGTGAAATCAATCACAAACAAACCAAGATTGTGAAGCAAGTAACAGCACTCTTAACAGATCATTCACAGGAAGCAAAATATACTGCAATACTCCATGGATAGAAGCGAACCTGACCGACTTCATAAATATTGTGAATTCATTATCGAATTCATCATATCGAAATCCCGTGGATTTTTGTCTTGACTTTTTTCACGAATGACAGCACATTATGCGTGACCGCTGTAACGCTGTGACTGTTTTCACGGCTTAATGACGAGGAAGTAACTATGGCAAATCACGTACGATCTATCCCTGACAAAGTAGTTGGTCGCCTGTCTCTGTATCGCAGTCTTCTTCAGGATCATGCCCCCGAAAACGTAACACATCTTTTTTCGCATGATCTGGCAAGAATGGCAAGAGTCAGTGCAGCGCAGGTCCGCAGAGACCTCATGGACACCGGCTATATCGGAAGCCCCAACAAAGGTTACGAAATCAAAAAGCTGGTAGGTTGCATCAGCCGCATTCTTGACAACCCGGAATGTGAAAACGTGGCACTCATAGGTGTTGGACATCTGGGCCGCGCCATAATAGATTATTTTCAGGGTCGCCGCTCAAATCTATGCATAGTGGCGGCATTCGACAACAATCCGTCAAAAGTCAACAGAATAGTTCAGGGCGTCAAGGCATACCCGATTTCTCAGTTGCAGGAAATTGTCGAAAATGAGAAAATCAATACCGCCATTGTCGCCGTTCCGGGTAATGCGGCGCAGGGCGTAGCCGATCAGCTGGTTCAGGCGGGAATAAGAGGCATTCTGAACCTGGCACCCACGCCTCTTTATGTACCGGAAAATATTTATCTGGTTGAACAGGACATGACCATGTCACTTGAAAAAGTGGCGTATTTCGCACGTCGTTCTTTTAACAAAAAGGGTAGCAAAAATGAATGAGTCAGTGGAAAAAATCCTGCAGAATCATCCGGGCGCAGGCCGTGACAGCCTGATTCCCATCCTGCAGGAAGTCCAGGAGCATCTTGGTTATCTGTCCCAGGATGCAGTAGTGGCCATCGGCAAACACCTCAATCTGCCCACAAGCAAGATTTTCGGTGTTGCCACCTTCTATAATCAATTCAGATTTCAGGCCAAAGGCAAATATCACATCATGGTTTGCCGTGGCACAGCCTGTCACGTAAAAGGCTCGCTGAAGGTCTTGGAGGCGATTCAGAGAAAGCTCAAAATAGTCGCCGGACAGACCACCCGCGACGGCATGTTCAGCATTGAAGTCGTAGCCTGCATCGGAGCATGCGGCCTGGCTCCGGTAATCAGCGTCAATGGCGAATTTCACGCCAACATGACTCCTGATAAAGTGGAAAAAATCATTGAAGCCTGCCGTAGAAAGGATCAGGAGAATGACGCAGCAAACGCACAGCCTTAATACCGGTTGCTGGTCGGTTCCCGCCAGACCCAGTAGTGAACTCTTAGAAAAACTGGCACTGCACAGCGCCAGCTGGAAAAAATCGCTTGATGAAATGTCGAAACGCATTTCTTCTCTGCGACGCGAAACGCTCGAACGTCCGGTAATTTATATCGGATGTGGAACCTGCGGACTTGGAGCGGGAGCCGGAGCGACTCTTGAAACCATAAAAAAACACGTCAGTGAAAACAAAATCGACGCCGATATAGTGGAAGTCGGCTGCATCGGCCTCTGCTCGGAAGAACCAATTGTTGACATTCAGCTTCCGGGACGTGCCCGTGTAAGCTTCAGACGTGTAACAGACAAGAACGCCGCCGGAATGATCGACAAAGTTTTCGCGGGCGAAATCCCCGAAGACATGGTTCTCGGCCAGTTCGAAGACGCCACAGCAAAAGCCTGGGACAATGTTCCTTACCTTAAGGATCATCCCTTCTTTGCGCCTCAAACCCGCTGGGTACTGCCGAACTGCGGTCTTATCAATCCCAACAGCATTGACGAGTACATCGCACGCGGCGGATATTCTTCACTTAATTACATACTTCATAATCATACGCCGATTGAAGTCTGCGATCTGGTCGAAAAAGCCGGTCTGCGCGGTCGCGGCGGCGGCGGATTCCCGGCTGCCGTAAAATGGAAGATCGCCCACAAGCAGGGTTCCGATCAGAAATATCTCATCTGCAACGCCGACGAGGGCGACCCCGGCGCATTCATGGATCGCGCAGTAATTGAAGGCGATCCGCACCGTCTGCTGGAAGGCATGGCAATTGCGGCATACGGCATCGGCGCCAGCAAGGCTTATGTGTATATCCGTGCCGAATACCCTCTGGCCATCAAAAATCTCGAAATAGCAATACAACAGGCCAAAGAATACGGACTGCTCGGAGACAACATTCTCGACAGCAGCTTCAAACTTGAAATAAAGCTCAAAAAGGGCGCCGGAGCTTTCGTATGCGGCGAAGAAACCGCACTTATGAACAGCATCGAAGGCAAGCGAGGAATGCCTCGTCCGCGTCCGCCCTACCCCGCCGTTTCCGGTCTCTTCGGAAAGCCCAGCATCATCAACAACGTTGAAACGCTGGCAAATCTGCCGAAACTGTTCGAAATAACAGCTGATGGTTTCGCCTCGCTCGGCACCGAAAGCAGTAAAGGCACCAAGGTTTTCGCGCTTTCCGGTAAAGTCACCCGCACCGGTCTTGTCGAAGTCGCCATGGGGACCAGAATCCGCGATATAGTTTTCGCCATCGGCGGCGGCGCGCCCAACGGAAAATCATTCAAAGCCGTTCAGATCGGCGGACCGTCCGGCGGCTGCATCCCCGAAAGCCACATCGACATTCAGATCGACTACGAGTCGCTTAAAAAAGTCGGCGCCATGATGGGTTCAGGCGGTCTGGTCGTAATGGACGAAGACACCTGCATGGTCGATCTCGCCAAATATTTCATGGACTTCATCCAGCGTGAAAGCTGCGGCAAATGCATTCCCTGCCGCGAAGGCACACGCCGCATGCTGGAAGTTCTCGAAACCATCACGCGCGGTCGCAGAAGCG
Source organism: Deltaproteobacteria bacterium (assembly GCA_029570245.1). Classification (GTDB taxonomy): domain Bacteria; phylum Myxococcota_A; class SURF-8; order SURF-8; family SURF-8; genus JAKQSH01. The sequence goes on from JAKQSH010000352.1 coordinate 3,931, forward strand.
AAAACGACATCGACGCACTGCTGCGCTTCAGAGGCGTAATGTACATCGAGAGCCTGGCGGAAGTAATCCGCGACACGGCGCTCTGCGGACTCGGTCAGACGGCTCCGAACCCCGTTCTGAGCACGCTGCGTTGGTTCCGTGATGAATATGAAGCTCACATCTACGACAGAAAATGCCCCGCCAAAGCCTGCCCGGAACTGGTAACGTACAGTATTCTGGCCGACAAATGCACCGGGTGCACGGTCTGCGCCCGCAAGTGCCCGACCGAAGCCATCATGGGAGCCAAGAAAAGCCCGCATTACATCATTTCCGAAAAATGCATCCGTTGCGGGGCATGTATGGAAACCTGCCGCTTCAACGCTATAGTGGTGGAGTAAGGAGAAGAGGTAGCAAAATGATAAACATACAGGTAAACGGCAATCAGATTCAGGCCAAAGAAGGCGAAACCATTCTCTCTGCCCTGAAACGCGCCGGCATAAAAGTTCCCACCCTCTGCCATTATGAAGGTCTTCCGCCCACCGGCGCATGCCGCATGTGCGTTGTCGAAATCGAAGGATTCCGCACACTGGTTCCTTCCTGCTCGCAGCCGGTGGCCGAAGGTATGAAAATACAGACGCATTCACAGCGGGCGATACAGTCGCGTAAAATGATAGTCGAACTGCTTCTGGCAAATCACCCGGATGACTGTCTGTACTGCGCGCGCAACGGCAACTGCGAATTGCAGAATCTCTCCGAGGAACTGGGCGTCCGTCAGCGCAGATACGCAGGCGGAAAGAAAAACATTTATCACGTCGATCTTTCCAGCCCGTCCATCGTGCGCGACCCGGCCAAATGCATACTCTGCGGAAAATGCGTAAGAGTCTGCGAAGAGGTACAGGGCGTGTCATCCATCGACTTCGTCGGCAGAGGCTCCAAGACCCATGTCGGGACAGCCTTCAACAAGGGACTCAACGTTTCCAGCTGCATCAATTGCGGTCAGTGCATCATGGTCTGCCCGACCGGCGCACTTACAGAGCAGACTCACATCAAGCAGGTCAAGGAAGCACTTGAAGACAAAAGTAAAGTCGTCGTCATTCAGCATGCCCCGTCAATTTCCGTATCGCTGGCCGAAGAATTCGGCGTCAAACCGGGCGTGGACGTAAACGCGACTATGGTAACTGCCCTGCGCATGCTCGGATTCAAATACGTCTTCGATACGTCTTTCACCGCAGACCTTACCATTATGGAAGAAGCCTCCGAACTGGTGCATCGCATCAAAAACGGCGGTGCTCTGCCCATGATGACCAGCTGTTCGCCGGGCTGGATAAAATATGTGGAAGAATTCTACCCGGATTTCATTCCGCACCTTTCCACCTGCAAGAGCCCGCAGGCCATGCTGGGCGCCCTGATAAAGAGCTACTGGGCCGAGAAGATGAACATCGACCCGAAGAACATCTTCAGCGTAACTGTCATGCCCTGTACGGCCAAAAAATTCGAGGCCGGTCGCCCGGAACTTTCGCAGAACGATCTGCCGGACATAGATGCAGTGCTTACAACCCGCGAACTGGCCCAGTTCATAAAAATGCACGGACTGGACCTCGGATCGCTGGAACCGGATTCTGCAGACAATCCCTTTGGAACTCGCAGCACTGCTGGTAAACTGTTCGGAGCATCCGGTGGCGTTATGGAAGCGGCTATCAGAACCGCTCATAACCTGATTACCGGTGAAGACATGAAAGAGATCAAGCTTAAAGACCTGCGTGGCTTCAAGGGCATCAAAGAGGCCACAGTCAAGATCGGAGAGCTTGAAGTCAACGTGGCCGTAGTAAGCGGACTGGGCAACGCAAGAAAGGTTGTCGAAGACATTCGCGCCGGCAGAAAGAACTACCACTTCGTGGAAGTTATGACCTGTCCGGGCGGCTGCATCGCCGGCGGCGGACAGCCTCTCAACTCCGACCCGGAAGCGATCAAGGCCCGTATGAAAGTTCTTTACGATATGGATCGGGACGAACATCTCAGGCAGTCGCACGACAACCCGGCCATAAAGAAGCTGTATGAAGAGTATCTGGGCGAACCGCTGGGCCATCGCAGCCACGAACTGCTGCACACTTCCTACGGCAAGCGCGACGTTCTGATATAAGAAAGGAAAGAGCGCAGACATGAACCACGCAGCGCCGAAACCGCTGGTAACTACCGTCCCCGAAAAATGCAGGGTGTGTTACACCTGCGTCAGGGAATGCCCGGCCAAAGCCATTAGAATCGTCAATGGTCAGGCGGAAGTGGTATACGAGCGCTGCATCGGCTGCGGGAACTGCATCAGAGTCTGCACTCAGAAGGCAAAAACTCTGCGAAGCGAAATAGATCGCGTTCGCCAGCTGCTTCAATCAGACGACAAAGTGGCGGCAATCATAGCCCCCAGCTTTCCGGCGGAGATTGGAAACATCGAGTTCGGAAATTTTGTGGGAATGATCCGCAAACTGGGATTCGACTTCGTAAACGAAGTGGCGTTCGGCGCCGACCTGGTGGCGGAAGAATACCGTAAACTCGTCAACCAGCACAACGGCAAGCGTTATATCGCCACCACCTGCCCGGCCATCATCAACTTCATAGAAAAATATCATCCGTCGCTGGTTGACAATCTGGCGCCGATAGTTTCTCCGATGGTTGCCGATGCACGCGTACTGCGTCAGATGCACGGAGAAGACCTCAAAGTAGTATTCATCGGGCCGTGCATTGCGAAGAAAGCGGAAGGAGACAGTCGTCACCTGGAAGGCGATCTTGACGCGATCATAACGTTTAAAGAGTTGCGCTCGATATTTGAGGAAGAAAAAATAACCCCGGACCAGGTGGAAATTTCAGACTTTGATCCTCCGTATCCTGGTCTGGGCGCTCTTTTTCCGATCAGTCGCGGAATTCTTCAGGCAGCAGACATCAAAGAAGACCTTATCGAAGGTCGCGTAATCGCCACGGACGGGCGCTCGAACTTCATAGAAGCCATCAAAGAATTCGAATCCGGCGCACTGGACGCAAAACTCCTGGAAATATTGTGCTGTGACGGAGGCTGTATTGCCGGCGCAGGAATGACATGTTCTTCACCGCTTTTCAGAAGGCGCGCCGAAGTCAGCAAGTATGTACGAATGCGCCTGGACAGGCTGAATTTCAACCAGTGGCATGTCGCCAGTAACAGGATGAAAACGCTTGATCTTTCCCGCAATTATACGGCTAAAGACACGCGCATGCCGGTGCCGTCGGAAGACGAACTGAGGGAGATTCTGCGCAGAATAGGCAAGGAAAGCAGTGTTGACGAACTGAACTGCGGAGCATGCGGTTACGACACCTGCCGGGAACACGCCATCGCCATTCACAAGGGGTTGGCCGAAATAGAAATGTGCCTGCCCTACACCATAACCAAGCTGCGAGAGGCAATAGAAGACCTGGCCGAAAGCCACGAACAACTTGCCAGCACCCAGCAGGCGCTTATGCAATCAGAACGACTGGCAAGCATGGGACAGCTTGCGGCCGGTATCGCACACGAAGTCAACAACCCACTGGGCGTGGTTCTGCTGTATGCTCATATAATGATGGACGAAGCGGACAAAAAATCAGAACAGTATCAAGACCTCTGCACAATTGTCGAGCAGGCCGACCGCTGTAAGAAGATCGTTTCCGGCTTATTGAATTTCGCGCGCAAGAATAAAGTGTTCTTCAAAACCATCGACATTGTGAAGCTCATAGAACACTCAATACATGTCTTCCCGCTTCCAGAAACAATCAAGGTGGCTTTTAAAAACAATATGACTAACCCGGAAGCGGACATAGACCCCGATCAGATTACACAGGTTCTCACCAACCTGGTTTCAAATTCCGTCGCGGCCATGCAGGGCAATGGAGAACTTACCTTTATCACAGAAGAAGAAGGCGACAGGATTAAAATAAAGGTGCAAGATACCGGATGCGGCATCGCCCCGGAAAATATGGACAAAATATTCGAACCCTTCTATACGACCAAACAGATCGGCAAAGGCACTGGACTTGGTCTTTCGGTTACGTATGGAATTATTAAAATGCACCGTGGGAAAATCGACGTTGAGTCGAACGCCGACCCCTCAAAGGGCCCGACGGGAACAACTTTTACAATTACTTTGCCTCGACGACACGAGGAAATTTAAAGTAAATCGAAGAGCAGGTAAAAAAATGACAGATGTAAAAAAGACAATTCTTACTGTGGATGACGATATCGACATACTTGAACAGCTCAAGTATCAGCTTGAAAATGCTAATTACAAGGTTATTTCCGCTGCCAGCCAGGAAGAGGCACAGGAAAGACTGAAAGACACAAAATTCGATCTCGCCATTCTCGACCTTATGATGGAAAACATGGATTCCGGCTTTGTGCTCTGTCACCAGATCAAAAAACTGAATCCACAGACACCCGTCATTATCCTTACGGCTGTGACCTCAGAAACCGGAATGGAATTCGACGCCACAACACATGAAGAGCGTTCATGGGTAAAG
>JAKQSH010000409.1 GCA_029570245.1 Deltaproteobacteria bacterium
AAAAGAACGCCTCGAAACGGCAAAAGCGGCGCTGAAAAAAGAGATAAAAAACGTCGTCAATTCCATCCGCACCGATTTTCAGACGGCTCAGGGAATAGAAAAAGGCATTGCAGAAGAACTGGAAAAGGTAAAACAGCAGGCATTTGAAATCGGCGATAAAGAACTGCAGTACAATCGACTCATGCGCGAGCGTGATACAAACCAACAGATTTTCAACCTGGTGCTGAAGCGTCTGAAGGAAACGTCTCTTACAAGCGCTCTCAAGAACAACAACGTACGAGTGCTTGATGCCGCCGTTGAACCCAAAATAGCAGTCAAGCCCAACAAAATGGTAATCGGTTTCGCAGCCATGCTGCTTGGGTTGATCATTGCGATGGGAGCTATTATTGCGCTTGAACTGATGGACAAAACCATCAAGAACCCGGAAGAAATAGAAAAAGAGCTGGGAGTTACGCTGCTGGGCATAATCCCCACTGTTTCAGCGGAAGACAAGAACAAACCCGGATTCAGCGCAGACAATTATGCGCTGTCAAATCCGCGTTCATCGTTTGCCGAGTCAATTCGAAGCATTCGTACCAATCTGCTTTTCATGGTAAAAGGTCAGGAAAGGCTTAAGGGACGCGAAAGCGCACGCCTGCTCATAACCTCTCCTTCTCCACGCGAAGGAAAAACGACCATCGCCGCGAACATGGCGATTGCACTTTCTTCCGCCGGTCAGCGAGTTCTGGTTATCGACTCCGATATGCGCCGACCGCGTCTGTCATCGGCCTTCAACATCCCGCGTCCCGATGTCGGACTGTCCAGTCTGATAGTCGGGCAGGCAAAAATCGAAGACGCGATTGTACGCTCTGAACACGAAAACCTGGACATTCTGCCCTGCGGGCCGATTCCACCCAATCCGGCTGAACTTCTGGGCTCCAAAGCTTTCGAACTGCTGATAAATCGGCTTTCGGAACAGTACAACATGCTGATATTCGACTCTCCGCCGGTTATCGCTGTAACAGACGCTAAAGTGATTTCGCCGCTTATGGACGGCATAGTTCTTGTGGCAAAAGCCGGTCACACACACAAAGCGATTCTCAATCAGGCCAATCGCAGTCTGCAGGAAGTCAATGCGCCGTTGTGGGGGATAGTGCTTAACGATCTGGACCCTGAACACAGGGAGTACGGTTATTATTACCGCTATTATTATCGTTACGGTTACTATTACGGAGAAGACGGTCAGAAAACGAAAAAGAAACGACGAATAAAAGTCAGTAAATCCGATTCTGGCGAGGCCTGATAAGTTTTACCAAGGAAGACACAAAATGAAAGATAAAATTCGTTTTGCAATGCTGGGCTGCGGTCGCATAGCTGCGGCGCACTTCAAGGCGCTGTCGGAAAATGGCGATCGTTGCGAGGTTACAGCAGTTTGCGACAGCGACATTGAAAGAGCAAAGGAAGCGTCTGCCGCAACAGGAGCCAGAGCATACTCCAGTTACGATGAAATGCTTAAAGACGGCGGATTCGATGCTGTCATCATTACCACCCCTTCCGGTCTGCACCCGGAACAGGGAATAAAAGCGGCAAAAGCAGGATGCCATGTAGTAACCGAAAAACCGATGGGACTCTCCCTTGAATCGGTCGATGAGCTGATTCACACCTGCGACCGCGAAAATAAACACCTGTTCGTCGTCAAGCAGAACCGGCTCTGTCAGTCCATGCAACTGTTGAAACACGCTATAGACCTCAACCGTTTCGGACGCATTTACTTCTCGCAGGTCAACGTTTTCTGGACGCGTCCGCAGGATTACTACGACGCTGCAAAATGGCGCGGCACCTGGGAATTCGACGGCGGCGCCTTTATGAACCAGGCCAGCCATTATATAGACCTTATGTACTGGCTGGTTGGTGAAGTCGATTATGTCGAAGCGATTACAGGCACGCTGGCGCGGAAAATCGAAACCGAAGACACCGGCGCGGCCATACTGCGCTTCCGTAACGGCGCGATAGGCTCAATCAACGTTACAATGCTGGCCTACAACAAGAATTTCGAAGGCAGCGTTACCATACTCGGTGAAAAAGGCTCGGTAAAGATAGGCGGAAAAAGCCTGAACAACGTAGAACACTGGGAATTCGCCGATTACAACGACGACGATAAAATAATCATAGACAGCAATTATAATCTTCTGAATCAAAACATCAGTCAGCACGGCGCATACTACAAAAATGTTCTGGATGTGCTTGAAGGAAAATCGAAAGAGCCTGTAACCGACGGTCGCTCCGGGCGCAAAGCCATGGAACTTATTCTGGCCATAAACAAGTCTGCAAGAGAAGGCAGCAAAATTCCTCTGCCTCTTGAGAAATAATACTCTTAATCAAGGACGGCATATAAAATGGAGAAAAATTATTTCGTACATCCGACGGCAGCAGTAGACGAACCTGCCGAAATCGGCGAGGGAACTAAAATCTGGCATCATGCCCACGTACTCAAGGGCGCAAAAATCGGAAAAAACTGCGTTTTAGGGCAAAACGTTTCAGTGGCATCGAAAGCCGTAATAGGCAACGGTGTGAAGATGCAGAACAACGTCAATGTTTACGATGAAGTTTACCTCGAAGACGACGTGTTCTGCGGTCCGTCCATGACTTTCACAAATGTCATCAACCCTCGCGCATTTGTAGAACGCAAACACGAATATAAGAAAACCATCGTCCGCAAAGGCGCTTCAATGGGCGCACACTCAACCATCGTCTGCGGAGTGGAACTGGGAGAATATTGCTTCATCGGAGCCGGAGCTGTCGTCATTCGCGACGTTCCCCCATACGCACTGATGGTCGGCAATCCGGCACGCCGTGTCGGCTGGGTCAGCCGTAACGGCCAACGCCTGCATTTTAAAGGCAACCGCGCCACCTGCCCCGTAACCGGTGAAGTGTACGAAATGGACGGCCCTGACCGGATTAAACTGCTCGGGAACGAAACTATCGACAACGTTCCGCTGCTGGACCTGAAAGCTCAACATCGCACTATTAAAGAACAGGTTGAGAATGCGGTAAAAGCCGTACTGGACGAACAGTATTTTATTCTCGGCCCGCGCGTCAAAGCCTTTGAAGCCCGTTGTGCGGAATATTGCGGAACAAAATACGCAGTCGGCGTAAGTTCCGGCACAGATGCACTGCTTATCGCACTCATGGCGCTGGATATCGCTCCAGGTGACGAAGTGATAACTACGCCGTTTACATTCTTCGCAACAGCAGGAAGCGTGGCTCGTTTAGGCGCGAAGCTGGTCTTCTGCGACATTGATCCTAATACCTACAACATCGACCCGGCGAAACTCGAAGCGCTGGTAACTCCGAAAACCAGAGCGATAATCCCCGTTCACCTTTTCGGGCAGTGCGCCGAAATGGACACAATAAACGCCATAGCGAAGAAACACGGAATAGCCATAATAGAGGACGGAGCGCAAGCCATCGGATC
>JAKQSH010000410.1 GCA_029570245.1 Deltaproteobacteria bacterium
GTGCAGCCGTCCTGTCCGTGAATGGAGGTGTTGGTGCCGGATTTTCCGCCCAGTGCGGCTGAGTCAGGGGACGCTCCGCATGAACCGCCTAAACCGTTCTGCGCCGCCGTGTAGCTTCCGCCGCAACCGTCTTCATCGAAGAGACTGCTTCTGCCGCCTTTGCCTCCCTGCGAAGTGCTGCCGTTCGGGCAGATTGTGAGACCGCCGTCGCCGGAGTCCTTATCGTCGCAGTTGTAGGCGCAGAAGGCTCCGCCATCCTGCATGCAGCTGCTGTCTCCGACAGTGCCGCCAACTCCGCTCTGACCGCTCGATCCTGCCGAGCCTGCTCCTCCGTTGCCGCCTTTGCCTACGGTGACTTTGCCGTAGCGGAAGATCATGCCGTCTGAGTTTTTGACATAAATTCCGTAGTTGCTGCCGCCGCCATGAGAAGAGTTGCCGACATAAGTGTTGTTCGCGGTCGTTATCGCCAGGCGGTCGATGTATGTCGGGCTGGTGACATCTTCGACGTACATTCCCACAATGCGCCCGTTCGCGTCGTAATTCGTCACGCTTACGGTCGAAGTTACCGCCGCCGAAACAGCCCATTCGTTGTTGCGGTCGTGGCTGGCCGAAATGTGTACGCCGTTGTGAACATGAATCGGCCCTGAGTATGTGCCCTGGCTGACGACAACTATGCCGCCGTTTATCGCAGCGAGGTCTATAGCGTCCTGGAGGTTGCCCATGGGATCGTCGATGGTGCCGATGCCGCTTGCGCCTTCGGCCACAAAGGCCGAAAGCGAAGCCTGACCGTCGATGCCGTCGCAATTTATGTCGATGCCGTCGCCGTATTCGTCGAAGACATCCTGGCATTCGCAGCCGTTGGAGTCGATGCCGTCGTCGTCGAACCATGGCGCTTCGCATTCGCTGATGCCGCATATGGCCGAAGAGCAGGTGTGGACCGAGACATGCGGCAGATCGCAGGGGGAAGTGCAGGCGCCGCAGTGATCAGGGTCGTTCTGCAGGTTGGTTTCGCAGTCGGGGCTTTCGCTGTGACAGTTGTCGTAATTGTTGTTGCAGGCGAATATGCAGCTTCCGCCGTTGCAACCGCTGGTGTGGCTGTTGGCCGGGGCGTGCGCATCGCAGTTGTAGCCGCAGGAACCGCAGTTTGATGTGTCAACGGCGGAATTTGTTTCGCAGCCGAAGCCTGAATTGCAATCGCTGTAGCCGGTATCGCAGACGAACTGGCAGGCTTTGTTGCTGCAACCGGTCGCGTGCATGTGTGGAGGCCGGTTGTTGTCGCAGACGTAGTTACAGGAACCGCAATGGCTGACGTTGCTGGAGACGTTCGTTTCACAGCCGGGCTGGCTTGCAAAACAGTCGCCGTAATCTTCGGTGCACTGGAACTGACAGGCTCCGGCGCTGCAGGCGGTGGCATACATGTTGGGCGGTGTGTGTTCGCTGCACTTGTAATTGCAGGCGCCGCAGTTCTGCATGTCGGTTGTTACCGGCGTTTCGCATCCGACTTCCGAGGTGCAGTCGTCCCAGCCGCTTACACACTTGAAAGTGCAGTTGCCCAGACTGCAGCCGGTGGCGCTCATGTTCTGCGGGGCGTGTTGAGAGCACACATAGTTGCATGCGCCGCAATGAGAAATTGTATTGTAAATGTTGGTTTCGCAGCCGTCCAGGCTGTTGCAGTCGCCCCATTGCTCGTCGCATTCGAACTGACAGACGCGTCCCGAACAGCCGGTGGTGTGAGAATGCGCCGGTTGATGGTTGGCGCAGACGTAATCGCATGCGCCGCAGTTAAGAGCATCGTTGCCTATATTGGTTTCGCAGCCGTCCTGACCGTCGTCGCAGTTTTCATAATTCGTGTGGCATGTGAAATCGCAGAGACCGCTTGTGTTGCAGACGGGATTTGCATGCGCAGGCGCCGGACAGTCGATGCAGGCGGCCCCGCAATGATCCGGGTCGGCGTCAGAATAACAAACGCCGTCGGTGCAGAGATGATAACTTGCGTCGCAGCCGCTGCCTTCTCCCAGCAGTTCCAGCGTAAAGGTGCCGATGTCGATGTCGTTGGATGCTATCTGTATGGCTGCATTGAATGCACTTATTCCGCCCGGTGCGAACGTTGCGCTGAAGGCCAGCGTGTCGCCGGTATCGCTGAAATTATGGAGCGTAATAGGATACAGTCCGGCAGCCGGCAGACCTTCGATGATGAAGTATTCGGAGCTGCCCGGAGTTTTGATTATTGAAGATATAACCAGTGGTCCGGCGCCCAGATTGCGGATGGCGAAAGTCACCGGTCCCACCGATTCGCCTTTAAGCACCTGCCCGAAATCGTATGGATTGTTGTCCGGAAAAACATAAAGCGCCGGGTCTATCGCCATACCAGACAGCGGGATAACCACGTTCGAGTAATCGGCATCGTTTGTTGTAAAACTCAGCGAGCCGGTGTCTTCTCCGGTGGGGTCTGAAGCCGGCGGCTGATAACGCAGAAGAATTTCGTGCTGTTCGGTCGGGTCAAGGCTCACCAGTCCGCCGTTGCCTTCGACTATTACAAACGTGTTGGCCGGGCCTGAAGCTATGACGATATTGTTGAGTGTGAGCGGCAGAGCGCCGGTATTGGTCACTCTGAATACTGTATCGACGTGATCGCCGCGATGCACATTGCCCCAGTTTACGGATGTATGCGTAGCCGTATAATGCGGCAATCCGCCGCTGCCGGACACTTCGAAGTTCAGTTCGACCGGGTTGTTGGAAGCCAGATTGAAAATTCCGGAAAAATCACCTTCAGCCTGCGGGTTGAATTTTACCGGAACCTGGCGCGTGCTGTGGGCGTCCACAATCAGCGGCAGGCTGGTGTTTACGCTGAACGGAGTCTCAGCCGGTTCGGGATTGAAAGCCGTAATCGTTACCGGTGCGTCTCCGCCGTCGTTGTTCACGTAAAGAACGATTTCTTTTTCAGAGCCGACCATTATGAGCCCGAAATCCATCTGCACCGGATTCAGCGCCACCGAAGATTCCGCACCGCTGCCGCTCAAAACCACATCCACTTCGGCTCTTTCAGGGTCGTCCGAATGAATGACTATCTGTCCGCCGTATTCTTCAATTGCGGTGGGAGTAAACGTCACGTCGTATTTTATCGACTCTCCGGGCTGCAGTACGGCAAGGTCTTCTTTTGCATCTGCGGCAGGCGTCATAACGAATTCGTCGTCGCTGTCGGATGCAAGTTCTACCGACTGGATATTGAGGACAATGCCGCCGGCATTTGATATGGTAAGTTTGCGGGTCTGCGCCACGCCGACTTTTACGGTGCCGAACGTCAGCGCCTGCGGATCGAGCACGATTTCGGCCATTACACCGCGTCCGCTGATCGGCACGCGCTTCTCGCGGTCGATTTCATCCGGGTCGTTGCTGCGTATTATCAGTGTTTCCTCGAAAAGCCCCTTGCCGCCCGGATGGAATACAATGCAGACCTGTTCCTGCGATCCCGGAGGCAGTACCGCGCCCTCTTCCGGTTTGACTGAAATTTCGTACTGAATGGTTGCGTGCGATTCAAGGTAAATCTGGCCGATTTCGATGGCGGCGTTGGCGTCCTCTTCGGGTGGTTCGTTGCCGACGTTGATGCACACCGCCTCGGATTCGCTGCCTACCGCCGTGTCTGGGAACTCGATTTCTCCGGCGGAGATGGTGATATCCGGCGTACCCTTGTAATCGCTGCTGATGCTTACTGTCGCCTTGGGTTTGTTTTCGTCGTCAGTATGGATCTCCAGGGTTCCAGAATCGGCTCCGGCGTCGCCGGGCGTGTAGCGCAGGAAGAGTTCGAAGCTGTCTCCGGCCTCAAGCCTGAGCGTTCCTTCCGGCGCGTTTACAATGCTGAAGTCGCTTGAAGATGAAGCGCCGTACTGAATGGTGAAGATTCGCAGCGTACCTTCACCGATGTTGCTGATTATCAGCGATTTGTCCAGTGTGTCTCCGTACCGCACCGCTCCGAAATTCAGCTCAGCCGGAACGCTTATTTCTCCGGATTTGTCAGAACTGTCGCCATCGCTGTAGTCGTGGTCTTCGTCTCCATCGAAGGGGCGGCACACATCGACATCGCAATAATAGCCGGTCTGGCAGTCTTCGTCGTTTGTACATGGTTCAAGGTCCTGGTCGGCTCCGTTTTCGGCGTCTGAGTCGCCTGTTTCCGTCAGGCCGGAATCGCTGCACGAAAGCAGTGCTGTCAGCAGCAGCGCCGTCATAAGAAAGAACAGTGCCTGAAGACATCCGCCGATGCTTGAATGCTGCTTGTCGCCGTGAATACGTATGGACGCGTTCATTGTCATGCTCCAGATAAGGTAGTCGAAGAAATTTATTTATCTTAAGCATATTAACAGATCGTGAAGGACAATTCAAAGCCCCTTGTTTAAAATTCTGTCAGAATATCAAGTGCTTCTTTCAAGCTTTAAACCTCTGTGGCATCGTTTCGCTAAGATGGCGTATTTCTTGATTTCTGCGCCTCCCTGATGTAGAGAATATGCATTGAATATATGAATGCAGAAAACCTGAATTGAACATATCTCTTAACGGAATTCTCGAAACTGTGCGCGAGGCGGTGCTTAACGGCTCTTCGGCCACGCTTGCCTTTTACGGTACCGTGCTGCTGCCGCAGGTACTGGTCTGCCTGGCGCTGCTTTTTCTTGGGCGCTACATGAACGCGCGTCTGTGGAAAACATTCGACTGGCGCGGAGTGATGTTTCTGGCCTGGCTGGGAACACCGGTGCATGAAATTTCTCATCTTATCGGCTGCGTCGTCGGCAGGAACAGAATAGAAGGATTTGCGATTTTCAGCCCCGATAAGGAAAGCGGTTCGCTGGGGTACGTCACTCACAGTTACGAGCGCAGCAGCCTGTATCAGCGTGTTTTCGGAAACACTCTGGTGGCGCTGGCGCCTTTCTTCGGCGGAGCGGCGGCCATTTATTTTCTTACGCATCTGGCTTATCCACAGCTTCTGCGGGAATTCGGCGCTGCGCCTGCGCTTGAGTGGCGCACTTTCGTTTCGCTGGGGGCATTGTCGGATTTCGCTTCGGGCTGGAAATCCACCGCCTTGCATTTTTATTATTTCCTTACTGATGCCCGAAATCTGCACGACGGCTGGTTCTGGGTTTATTTGTGGGGAATGATTTCGCTGGGAGCGCATCTTTCGCCTTCCCGCAGCGATTTCGAGGGTTTCTGGGGAGCGGCTCTGTTGCTGCTTTGTCTGCCGTTTATAGTATTTATTTCGCTGGCTTTTTTCGGCAATCGCGGCGAAGAAATACTTTCGCATCTTTCCGTTCTTGCCGCGCAGGTAAATATGCTGCTGCTGATGGCTCTGTTTTTTACGTTCATGGGTGCGCTTTTTGTTACGGCGGTCACTCTTCTGGCCTCTGTTTTCAAGAAAGTGCTTTATTCCTGATTTCTTCCGCAATACGCAGAAATTTCGCCTGACATCAAAAAGGATATGGAAATCTTGTGTATGTTCATTTAGAATTACCGCAAAACAGGAACGGTGTTTTCATTCTGGAGGTAAGAGAATATGAGCCGCAAGTCAGTTCCTATATTTTTGCTTGCTGTTATTGGTGTTTTTGCTTTTCTGGCCGCCTGTACTTCGGGCGGAGGTTCCGATGGCGGCGACGAACCGGTATTCACTCCCGGTGACTACAATAAAAGTGACGGTGATGCCGATGACGATTCTCAGAACGTCGATCTGCCCGACTGTCGCACGGTTTGCGTGACTTTCTGCACCATGCTTAACGACTGTGTAAACAACATCAGCGGTCAGGAACTGGAAGAATGCCGCAGCGCCTGCAGAAAGATTCAGGAAAATCAGAGCTGGCCCAAATGGGTTTCCTGCGGTGAAAAAGAATCGTGTATAGAATTCCTTAGTTGCCGTGAAAGCGGCGGATCGTCTGCCTGGCAGTATGATCCGGGCGACCCGTTGATAGATGGCGACGACACTTCGGATGGAGACGGCGACAATCAGTCTGACGGTGACGAAACGGAAGCCGAAGAGGAAGATGATCTGCCGGTCTGCACTGAAGAAATAGACTGTCCCAACGCCGAAGATCGTTGCGATACGGTAACTCATCACTGCGCGGAAGCCTGTGATCCTTTCAACCCGACCTGCTCCGACGGCAAGGTCTGCCGCGTACTGACCATCGGTGACCTGGCAGGTGAAGGGAAGGGTGTTTGCGCCAAACCCAATCCTAACGGACGCACCGAAGGCGAAGTCTGCAACGCCAGCAGTCCGTGTGTCGAAAACCTCATCTGCGACAGCGTTACCGAGCGCTGCGAAAATATCTGCAACAGCGCCAATCCCGATCTATACTGTGAAGCCGGTCTGCGCTGCGAATCATATCCGCTGGGCGGAGTCGGCATCTGCCGTTACTGCAACACCAGTTTCCCCTGCGAAGCCCCGGAACAGTGCGTTGACGGTCACTGCCGTTCGGGCGAAACATGTGACAGTTTTGAAGACTGCACCCCGCCCAAAACCTGCATGATGGGTTATTGCGAGCCGGGTTGCACTTCAACCGGCTGCCAGCAGGGCGAGTGCGATACAACTACCGGCTACTGCAATATGGATTACTGTCCGGGCGGCTGCGGCAACGGCGAATGCTGCAATCGTTCGACCTGCGGCCCCTGCTGTTCGCAGGATTGCGGTTCCGGCACTACCTGCGCTTACGATCCGGCCTGTACTCCAAACAGCAATTTCTGCTGTGTCGAACGTCCCGACTGCCGTTCCATGCCGAAAGGCTGGTGCGAACCTTATCCGTGCAACAAATACACCGGTGAATGCTCAGGCGAATGTCCGGCCTCCTGTCCGTTTATGACTCATTGTAGCGAAGGCACATATTTTGAGTGTCTGCCGGACCCGGTCAAAAGCTGCGAATACGACCCGATGAACTCCGACTGCGCATCCGAAAACTTCTGCTTTCGTTGCGACGCGCCGTTTGCCGGAAGCGGAAAATGCGTAGCAACAACTGCCTGTGCAGGAGTGAGCTGTCTGTCCAGAGGCGTTCCCTGCACCACGCAGACCACGGCGGCCTTTTTGCCATGCTGTGCAGGTATGCAATGCTTGCAGAGCACTACCGGCGGTCAGACCTGCTGTCCGCCTGAAGACTTTGATCCTGTAAAGGGCTGTGTAGGCGATGAAACCGAGCCGGTTGAAATAGACTGTACTGCCTGTGAAGCCATGCAGGGCGACTACTGCCTGCCGGCGAATCCGGGTTCCTGTCTCCAGAGCTACGCCGATCTGCACCATGAGCTGACTTTCGAAAAATATTACGACCCGGAAACCTGCTACATGCAGGTTTACGACGGCAGCGATTTCATAAAAGGCTTCAACGGCTGCGCAGGCGAACTAATCGAGAGCTTCACTTACGGCAGCCTCAGTTGTGTGTTGTTCTGGGATGGAGCCAACGAAAGATTCCTGTACAACTGCACCGGATCGGGCGCATGCCAGCTCGAACTGAAGCAGTCCAACTGTTCGAAATAAATAAGAGGCCGGAGTTCGCGTCGTACATGACCGGACTCCGGCGTTTTTCGTTTAACGCGAATATTCAGGCAGGGGACGTTAATTGGAACGGATTCTCATCGTCGAACATGACGAACAGTCGCGTCTGATAATGTCAACCAGTCTGCGCAACGCCGGATACGAAGTTTTTCTGGCGGATACGGCGGCGCAGGCATGGGATACGCTTGAGTCCCAGTCGCCCATTCAACTGGTCGTCTCCGAAGTCGATCTGCCGGAAGAAGACGGCTATTCTCTGGCGCGTCGCATGAAAGGCGACGAGAAATATCGCGATACGGCATTCATTTTCGTCACGCGTCGCAAAGATGTCGCCGACAAAATAAGCGGTCTGGAGATAGGTGTTGACGAATACATCACCCGCCCGATCTACCTGCGGGAATTTCTGGCGCGTGTCCGTTCGCTGCTTAAAAAGAAAGAAATCGAAAGAGTCGGCGTCGGAGGTCTGCGCGAGCAGTACAACGGTGAGCTTGCGCCTGATCTGGTTCACGACATTCTGTTGAGCATCGAGGAAGGCAAACGCAGCGGCAGAATGACGCTCGAAAACGAAGGTGCCAGCGCCGAAATCCTTTTCCGTGACGGTGTGGTTAAAGAAGCTTCAATCGGTGAAGTCGGCGGTGAGGCCGCCATGATGCAGCTTTTCACCTGGGAGAGCGGCACCTTTACGATTTTTCACGGAAACGTCGAAGCCTGGGACGACATAGACCGGACGCCTTCCGATCTTTACGGCCAGTTGTTGCAGTATATGGCGCGCTGGGATAAGGCGAGATCGGGGCTGCCGGCATTCGAAAATCTTTCACTGTTCGCAGCCCTGAAAGAAGCCGCGCAGCATCCGTCTCCGCCGCCGGAGCTGCAGAGCATTATTAACGACATGGGCTTCGAACTCCCGGCGCCGCCGAACTCCGCCGTCGAATCCGCTGCGGAAAGCGATGAAACTGTTCCCGAAGCAGAAACTCCCGAAAACTCCGACGGTTTCACCGGAGGCGGGGCGTCTGTTCTTGCTTCTCTGAGCGATGACGATCTGCGAGCCGGATTGCGCGAGCTTGAAGAAAGCGACCCTATGGGCTTCTCGGCGTCCAGAAGCGTTTCGGATGATGCAAATCCTCCAGATGATGAAATGGTTTCTGCAATCACAGAGACGGAAGAGTCTTTGCAGAAGCCTGCCAGGCCAACGCAACTGGGCCTTGATCTGAAGCCCAGAACGCAGGAAGAGGAGATTCCAGTCGAACCGGAGCCAGCGTCTGAGCCTGAGCCTGAACCTGAGCCTGAACCTGAACCTGAACCGAAGCCAGCGTCTGAGCCTGAACCTGAGCCTGAACCGGAGCCTGAGCCTGAACCAGAACCGGAGCCAGCGTCTGAGCCGGAACCTGAGCCTGAGCCTGAACCTGAACCTGAACCAGAGCCAGAACCAGAGCCAGAACCTGAGCCTGAGCCTGCACCAATGCCGGTACTCGAAAATCTGACGCCTGTTAATGAGGAGCAACTTTCACCGGCTGAGCTTGATCTTCGCAATCTTCAGGAGCAACTTCAGCAGGCCCGACAGGAGCCTCAGCTTCTGCGCCCAGTGAATGAAGCAGAATCAGAGCCGGAGCCTGAACCTGAACCTGAGCCGGAAGCAGCGCATTCGCCACAATCAGCCACATTTGGCAGGGAAGATGATATTCTTAAAGCCGTGCTTGCAAAAATTGAAGCTCCCAGCGAAAACGAACCTGAAGAAGTGCGTAAACTCAAGGAAGCTGCCGGAAAAGTTAAAATTCAGCCTTACCGTGACGATGCGCGCCGCCCGCAGTTGTGGCAGGAAGAATGGCCTAACGAAGACGATAAAAACTCTGGTGGCTTGTGGTGGAAGATCATTGTTGTAGTTGTGTTGCTTGTTGCAACTTCTGCGGTAGCCTATTTTATGTTGTTTGCACCAGCAGACAACGAAGAGAAACCCTCTCCCGAACCTGCAGAACAGGCCGCGCCTGACGATGTAAAACCAGAAGCAGTCCCGGAAGCCGTTCCGGCGCCGGACATTGAAGAGAAAAAAGAAGTGGCAAAGCCACCGACTCCAGAAAAAGCCCCTGAAAAAGATGTTGCTCCGCCTGCGCCAGCTTCATCTTCTGCAAACTCGAACGAAGACAGAAAACCTTCGCCACCCAAAGCGGCGGATCAGAAGAAAAACGAAGACAAAGAATACATGGACATCATGGTTCGCGCCCGCAATCTTATCGGCGAGCGCAAGCTGGATGAAGCAATGGCCTTGTATTACAAGTCACTTGAAATCAAGCCGGGCGCTTCATATTCGCTGCTCGGCATTTCGAAGGTGTGGCTGGAAAAGGGCGATCTGGAAAAATCGTACGAGTTTGCAAAAAAATCCGCTGCCGCCAGCAGCCGGAACGATCAGGCCTGGCTGATGCTGGGAACGGTCTGTCAGTACCTTGGAAAAAACGACGAGGCCCGCGCCGCCTATGAAAAATTTCTGAAGCTCAAACCGCAGGGGCAGACTTCGGATGAAGTGCGCGACATTCTTAAGTCCATGTAGTGTGAACGGGAAGTAATGCAATGCATCTTGTGCTTGGAATAGAAAGTTCCTGCGACGAAACCGCCTGCGCCGTACTTGAAGACGGGCGCAATGTGCGCGCTTCGCTGCTTTTCAGTCAGGTAAAAACTCACGCCGAATTCGGCGGTGTCGTACCGGAAGTCGCCTCGCGCATGCATCTGGCCAAGCTTCCGCCGCTTATCGACGAAACTTTAAGCCGTGCCGGGATTCAGCTGGGCGATATCAGCGCTGTTGCGGTGACGCGTGCCCCCGGACTTATTGGAGCGCTGCTTGTCGGTCTGAGCTACGCCAAGGCTCTGGCCTGGCAGCTCGGAATTCCGCTGGTGGGCGTGAATCATCTTGAAGGGCATATGCTGGCAGCGCGTCTCGAAGACCCGCAGCCCGAATTTCCGTATATAGCGCTTATTGTCTCCGGCGGTCATACCGCAATTTATCGCATCGAACGTCCCGGCTCATATCACATTCTGGGAAACACACGCGACGACGCAGCCGGAGAAGCCTTCGACAAGGTGGCCAAACTGCTGGGACTCGGTTATCCGGGCGGAATTCTTATTGACCGTCTTTCGCAGAAGGGCAACCGCGAAGCCATAAATTTTCCGCGTTCGATGCTGCACAAAGGCGGCTACGATTTTTCGTTTTCAGGTCTTAAAACCGCTGTTCTTCTGCACATCAGGCAATACGAGCCCAAAGAGGCCGACCTGCCTGACCTGTGCGCTTCATTTCAGGAAGCCGTGGTTGACGTGCTGCTCGAAAAAGCTCTGCGCGCCGTGGCCGATCAGGGAATTCCGCGCCTGATTATTTCCGGAGGTGTGGCGGCCAACAGCCGTTTGCGCGCTCTTGCCGCCGAACGCTGTCAGGCGTCCGGCGTCGGGTTGTTTATGGCACGTCCGGCTTTCTGCACAGACAACGCAGCCATGATAGCCTATGCCGGATGGGAAAAGCTGGCGCGCGGGCAGCGCGACGGCCTCGACCTGGGCGCAAAAGCCAACGAATCGCTGTTCTGAAAGCCGGGCGCAGACAATGCCCTCCATGTCCGAACTCATAAAAACATACGGCATCAGGCCCCGGCATTCCTGGGGGCAGAATTTTCTGGCCGACCGCAATACTCTTCTGCGCCTGGTAGAAACCATCGGTCTTGACGAATCCGATACTGTAGTATGCGAGTTCGGCGCGGGCCTGGGCGCACTCACTTCCGCTGTGGCGGCTCCGGGGCGTACCGTTGTGGCAGTAGAACGCGATCGCGATCTGTGTGAGGTGCTTCGCCGTCTCGAATTCGCCGGGCCGGTCGAAATTGCCGAAGCCGACGCGCAGACCTTTGACCTTCAGGCTCTGGCCGTGCGCAACGGCGGGCCTTTCAAGCTCATCGGAAATCTGCCGTATCACATAAGCAGCGCACTGCTGCTGCGTACAATAGAAGAGCGTCGCTTTCTTAAGTCTGCGGCTTTTCTGGTGCAGAGCGAATTCGCCGAGCGTCTGACGGCGAAAGCGGCCACGCCCGAATATTCTATTCTTTCTGTGCTTTTTCAGCGCAGTGCAAAGGTGCGCCGTGTCCTGCCGGTCAAACGCGGCTGCTTCATTCCTGTTCCGCGCGTCGATTCCAGCTTCATACTGATAGATTTCATCGAAGACCCGGTCTTCAGAGTGCCGGACGAGAAGCTCTTCAGCGATTTTGTCAGAGCCGCTTTCAATCAGCGTCGCAAAACAGTCATCAATTCCATAAAAGGCCAGCCGTTCACGGACTTCAGTGCGGCTCAGATTGCCGAATTGAAAAGGCTTCACCCCGAACTGGAAACCCGCCGCGCCGAAGAACTTTCCTGTCTGCAATTCGTCGCGATCGTGCGTAATCTGCACACGATTGCAGGTGGCTGAAATCCTGATTGCATTGTATTTTCGGTGACGTATTGTTATTATGTTTCACAGGGGGTTGATGCTTGCAGTAAAGGAATATGAATAATGAACGGAAGAGTGAGTTTCAGTATTTTTGTCATACTGGCGTTGGCGGCGTCTTTTTTATGCATCGGATTTTCCGATGATGAATGCTGTCTTTCGAAATGGTCTTTTGTCACTGTGGAATATGTAGATTTCGATTTCCCGGAACTGGAAAGCCTGCAGACAGTAAAAATATATACCCCCCAAATGAAGGCGGCCCGGAACGATTTCGTCTTCAACGAAGCTTTTCATTTCTGCGTATCCGGTTTCTACATGGGTATAGCCAGCGAGCAGTCACGTCTTAAGCCGCGTGACCGCTGGAGCAAACTCGGTTCGAGCGTGGCCGAAACCTTTGGAGTCAAACCGCGAGAAACTTCTACCGAATTCATGCTTAATACAATAGACCCGGATAAAACCGATGAGCGCTTCAGCTACATAAAATATGGTTTCGAGGCCGGAGAATACAGCTATCTGCGTACCGTAGATCAGGAAAAACTGGAGAACATCTCCAACTTTTTGTGTGGAGTTCGCGCGTTTCAGTCTTTCGAAAAGAGCCGGAACGGCGAGACGACTACTTTTCCAGCCTTTTTGAAACAGAGAGAAAAGAAAGAAAGCAAATCTTCTGAATCAGGCGAAAAAGGCTGATGCAAAATTCGCTCAGCCTTTATCGGCATGTGATTCTGAAATGATTCTTACTTTTTTGTTTCTTCAAATTCCAGTTGCAGCGTTACGACGCTTTCGTCTCCGTCGCGGCTCTGTGAAAGATCAATTTCGATTTCAGACAGTTTGTCGATGAAGCACGAAAGCACTTCCGCCGGAAGAGTTGTCGAACCCATGGCCTTCAAGCCGCTCAGGCTTCCCTTTCCGCCGACTGCATTATAAAAAACACGCAGTTCAAAATTGGGTTTCAGTTCCGGAACGAGTTTGAGCGCGCTGTCATGGCAGGCTTTCAGCTTCGGCATGGCGCCTTTCAGTGTCGCCAGAACCTCTTCCGACTGGCGCACCAGCGATTCCGGTTTGTTCTGATTTTCTCCTGTATTTCCAGATGCAGACTGCTCTTTGTCGTTGTTGCATGAGCTGTTCGTTTGGTTTCCGGTGTTTGTTCCATGGCCGTCCTGAGTGTTCTCCATGTCATTCTGCTGCGGCGTATTCATCGTTTGCGGCATCACATTCTGATTGCCTCCATCCGGCGGCATTGCCTGGTTCATTCGCTGAGCCTCCGGCTGCATCATCTGCGGTGGGCCGGAATTTCCGCCGTCGCGGCGGCAATCTTCCTCGCGTTCGGTACACATCTGACAGCGACCCATTGCGAATCCCAGCAGTATCGCCAGCGCCATAATGATGAGAGTTTTCTTTTCCGGCATGATCTGTCCTTTTACCTGGATGGTTTTCTGAATTATATGGCAGATTTGATTCCGGTTTCAAGGCAAAATGCAATCTGCAAAAAAATCGGGCGACCGGAAACCGGTCGCCCGCAGGGTTTTGAACTTGTTGGAACGAGACTTACTGTTTCTTGCCTTCGGCGTCGAAGAAGCTGAGGTCTTTCTTGAAACGATCCGCCTGATACTGGCGAATCTGGTACACCTTCGAGTCTCCCTCCAGCGCTACCCAGGCGAACTGGGCCGGTTTGCTTTTACCTTTCTCATCAGTTTCGTCCGGCAGCATTTTTACGCTGATGCGATATTCCTTTCCGTCTTTGTCTTTTGCCGAGACGATGCTGTCGGGGTTGTCAAGTCCATAGCTGGGTAAGGGCTGAGGAGCGTCAACAACTTCATTCCAACGGAGTTTCGCCAGTCCGGCCAACACCGAGTTGATGCGCGATGAATCAACTTTAAAGCTGTCCTGACCTTCGAGCTTCCATTCTTTTTTCGCTTCAGCCGGGGGAGGAGCGTCCTGTCCTTCTGTTGGCGTCGGGGCTGTCGTGT
The DNA here is from genome assembly GCA_029570245.1 of Deltaproteobacteria bacterium. Lineage (GTDB taxonomy): Bacteria > Myxococcota_A > SURF-8 > SURF-8 > SURF-8 > JAKQSH01. The sequence goes on from JAKQSH010000410.1 coordinate 13,925, forward strand.
CGGGAGCACTTTCGACTCTGTAGAATTTCAGTTCGGTCTTGCCGGTTTTCAGGGTGAGTTCTGTAAGTGAATCCTGATCTACATTGATTATGTATTTGTC
>JAKQSH010000445.1 GCA_029570245.1 Deltaproteobacteria bacterium
CTTTCAATGCAACCAGTCATTTAGGTGGTTTTACAATGGTTTTCGGCTTGATGTTCGGTCGTTTCTGGCCGGATGAATGGAAGATGCCGGAAGAAAACAGCACCGAGTCCGCTTCTGCCGTGCAATAGCGATTCCGCCTGAATTTTCTTATGCGGATGTCAATGACAGGGGTATTCAGTCTCGCTGAGATTGGAGTGCGTAATGGTTGCGTCGCGGGTTTCTTTTGCCTTATATAATGCGCGATCTGCCCTTGAGAGAAGTTCGTAGACGGAATGAACCCCTTCGGACGGATAATCGGCGACTCCCATGCTGATTGTAATGTTGCGATCTGGCGGCAGCGCCGAGAAATGGTAGTTGCGCACTTTTTCTCGCAGTCTTTCGCAGAAAATATAAGCATAGCCTTCGCGGATGGATGGCAGCAGAATTACGAATTCTTCCCCGCCGTAACGTGCGGTAAGATCGACCCGGCGCACCGAGCTTTTTATAATGCCGGATATTTCGTACAGAACCACGTCTCCGACCTGATGCCCGAACTCGTCGTTGATTTTTTTGAAGAAGTCTATATCGAGTATTACGACTGAAAAGTAGGTTTGATAACGGCGCGAGCGCAGGAATTCTTCCGAGGCACGCTCGAAGAAATAACGCCGGTTGTACAGTTTTGTCAATTCGTCCGTAACCGACAATTCCTTGAGCATACGAGTTTTTTCTGCCAGTTCGTTAAGCCTTTCTCCGGCCAGCTGTTCGATGGAACGGTTGCGGTCTTCAATGATTTTCTGGGCTTTGTCGAGCGCTTCGATAAGTTTTTTGTGATGGCTCAAATCTCTGCCGATGCAGATGATGCCGATTATGTATCCGTCGTCGTCTTTCAGTTGCCCGGAAGACAGTCCCAGAGGGAGCATAGAGCCGTCTTTGCAGCGGCATAAAAATTCGCACTCCGGTTGATGGTATCCTTCACGGTGAACAGTGTCGATGATGTATCTGTCTATGCATTTCTGCCCTTCAGGGTCTTTTATGAAGTCCGAAAAAGGCTGGCCGAGCAATTCTTTGCTTGAATATCCAGTGAGAAGTTGAAATTCGAGATTGGCTTCTTTTATGTTTCCGTTGATGTCAAGCAGCAGTTGCGAAATCGGCGCCGATCTGAATATGTTTTTATAGTCCATACTCATCCATTCGGCTGAACGGGCGTCGCCTTCGGCCAGGCCGAGGTCTAAATTAGGAGGAAAGCTTTCGCCGGTAATACGAACTGAGTCCCGTTCGGTGTCGTCAGCCTCGTTCAATATTGTGAGTGCTCCAGGATGCCTGTTGTTTTTATCTGTCATAAATCCTTCGCTTCGATCTGAAATCAGGAGTTCAACGACCATCCGGAAAGGCCGCTGAAAAGCATTCTTACGTTGATATGAATACCCCTGAAAAAACCATACTTCATAACTATTTCTTAACTTTATATCAATATGCCGTTTAAATGTCAAATATCATTGCAAAATTCACAGATCAGACATGAATATTGTTAAGAATACGTGAATTGCTCGTCTGTGTAAAACAGGCTGGTCGTCGCCTTTTAAATGAAATTAAAAATTGCCGATCTTTCTGCTGGTAAAAACCTTGAAAATATCGGTGCGTTTCTCCATAATTGCGGCAAGTTTCATTGATCGGGGTAAAGCTTTGAACACAAACATCGCCGCGAAAGCGGAAAAGCAGATCAGTCTCAGTATTGTAATTCCGGCGTATAATGAAGAACGTGCTTTGCCTGACGTTCTTAAAAAGCTTGAGCCTTACGCCAAAGAAAATGGCTGGGATGTGCTGATTGTCAACGACGGTTCCACCGATGCAACCGCGCAGGTCGTCTCCGCTTTCGATTTCTGCACACTGATAAATCATCCGTACAACAAGGGCTATGGCGCAGCGGTAAAAACTGCTGTCAGGAATGTGAAAACCGAATACTTTCTTCTATTTGATTCAGACGGGCAGCATAATCCCGAAGATATTCCGGGTTTTCTGGCGGATGCGGAGCAGTACGACATGATAATAGGCGCTCGCCGCCGCGACTCCGCTCTGCAGCTGCATCGCATGCCGGGAAAGAAAATTCTTACTTTGACTGCGAATTATCTTACCGGAATGAAAATTCCCGATCTCAACTCAGGCTTCCGTCTGGCAAGAACGAAAGCGTTCAAAGATTTCATGCACATTTATCCCAACGGTTTCTCCATATCTACTACATCAACCATTGCATTTCTTCAGGGAGGTTATTCGGTCCGCTGGGAGCCTATCCGTACCTTTGAACGCGTCGGGCGCAAAAGCAATGTGAATATGGTGAAAGACGGCTTTAACGCAATTATGCTTATTCTGCGCGTTGTTACGCTGTTCAATCCTCTGAAGGTGTTTCTGCCGGGCAGTTTCTTTGTTTTTCTGCTGGGTCTGCTGTGGGCCATATACGGATTCGTTTCATTCAGCAGAATTCCGAATACTTCTGTGGTAATAATGGTCTTTGGATTTCTGCTGTTCTTCGCAGGCATACTGGCTGATCTCATTTCGAGCATCCGGCGCGGACCGGACAATTAAAGCGCCGACGGCGGATTGTACAAAAACTCCATGAAATATCTGCGTCTTATCGGAATATTTCTTTTCATTTTCATTCTCTGGCAGGTTGACTGGGGGAAGGCGCTTTCCATTGTAATTGGCATGGATTACGCCGCTCCGATAGTGGCCGGGCTGTTGAACATTGCCATTATGATCGTCAAAGCCTGGCGCTGGCATATGTTGCTGAGAAGTCAGAAGATAAGCCTATCTTTTTCGGACGCTCTCAGAATTTACGTTTCGGCATATTATTACGGCGCACTGACTCCCGGTCGCCTTGGTGAAATACTGAAAGTGTTCTATTTAAAAAGATATTGCGGCACATCGGCGGCTGTTGGGCTGAGTTCTGTACTCACCGACAGATTGATGGACATATATGTTTCTTTTATCCTGGGGTGTCTGGGAATTTATTATTTCAGACTTCTTGGAAGCATGAGTCTGCTTGGACTTGTACTGCCGCTGCTTTCACTTCTGTTCATTGGAGTGCTGTTTCATCGTAAGTCGGCGCTGTTTCTGGTCGATCGCTTTTCACGTATTTTTCTGTTGCGCCGCATAAGCGCCAGGGCGGAAGTCTTTGTCCGTGAATTCACCGGAGCGGCGCTTGCTTTTATTACGCCGGCGTTATGGCTTCCTGTGGCGATCACTCTTGCAACATACGCGGTCTTTTTTTACGGCTGCCTGATAGTCGCGCAGGCGCTGGGCATTGACATTTCGTACCTCGACATTGCAATCGTTGTCTCTATAGGAAGCATCGTCTCTATGATTCCGATTTCGATAGCCGGGCTGGGTACGCGAGAAGCCGTTCTAATAATGCTGTTTGCCGGAATGGGTGTCGGCAGCGATACTGCGGTAAGTTTTTCTCTGCTGATGCTGCTGACATTTACTGTACTGTTGGGGCTGGTAGGTTATGTCGCCTGGCTTCTGACTCCATTCGACAAACCGCAGAATGACGACTTGAAGCTTGAAAAATTGCAGGACGATTGAAAGTATTTACCGTTCATGGAAAACACATATCTGCAGAATTCCGATGGTGAAAACGATTTGAACACGAAGAAACGGAGCAGCGGCCAGCGCTGCTGGCTGTGGGCTGTGTTTATTCTGTTCGGTCTGTATTTTCTTATGAGTCTGGCCGGTATCGGGCAGGAATGGCTTAACCATCATCAGGGCTGGAACGGTGCACGCCGTTCCTTAGGTGCGAAAAATTACCTGCGTTACGGCTACATCGACTCGAAGCTCGGCAGCATGGACAACCTGGGCGAGCATTACAACGCACAGGGCAAAGCCGATAAGTATGAGTATTTCTGGCATCATCCGCCAATGACGAATCTGCTGGTAAGCTTTGCTTTCGCATTGTTCGGAGAAAGTCCGCTTATTGCGCGTCTGGTGGCTGCTTCTCTTTCGTGGCTGACCTTTCTGTTCTTCTTTCTTGCTCTGAAACGCCTGTGGGGCATGGAGGCGACTTTCTACAGCCTCTTTTTCATAAGCCTCATTCCGATTCACAGCACTTATCTCAGCTTCGTCAACCACGAAACAGTGATTGTATTCGCAATGGCCGGAATGCTTCTCTGCTACGAACGTTATCTGGAAACCGGCAGAAATGTATTTGCCGCACTGTTGTTTGTGTTCATGTTCTTCGGAACTTTCACCGATTTCCCGATGTTTCCTTTTTTGTTTTTCTTCTGGCTTTTCACCGGTATAGCGCGAGCTTCCGGCGGGG
>JAKQSH010000030.1 GCA_029570245.1 Deltaproteobacteria bacterium
TAATGTCACTGTGTGTGCCGATCATGCGTTGCGGTTTTCCGTCGTCCTGCCACTCAATGACTTTTCCTCTGTCCAGAATCCATTTGTACGAACCGTCTTTGCAGCGCATCCGATATTCGGTTTGGTAAAATTCAGTCTGTCGTTTGAAATGCCGTTCAATTTCAGCGTATGCTCCAGGTTTGTCGTCTGGATGTACAAGACGTTCCCATTCACCGAGATCACTTCCGACTTCATCGTCCGAATAACCCAGCATGTTTTTCCATTGATGCGAGAAGAAAATTCTGTTTGTTACGGTGTTCCAGTCCCATACTCCGTCTCCGGCTCCTTCAAGCGCGAACTGCCAGCGTTCCTCGCTGATTTTCAGGGCTTCAAGCGCCTGCACCTTTTCGGTTATATCCGAGGTCATAACGTAAATTGTCTGTACATCATTCAGTTCGCTTACGGAATAGCGATTATGCAGGTGCCGCACTTCTCCGTCCTTGCGGACGATTTTGAACTCCACTTCCCATGGGACCATCTGGCCTGATTGATAATCTTTCAACAGTTTGTTGATGCGTTCTTTGTGTTCCGGCGTCGCCATGTCGAGACTGACAATACGTGACATTTCTTCCTGCGAATGTCCGAAAATTTCACAGGCTCTGTCATTGATGAAAACAAGCCGGCCGTTTTCGACGATTGACAGACCATCGTGAATGTTCTGAGCCATGCGATGGAACCGGGCTTCGCTTTCTTTCAACGCCTGCTCGGCACGTTTCTGCTCTGTTATGTCGTTCCCGACCACCTGATATTCAATCTGGCTGCTTTCGTCATTCACGATTTTCTGAATCTGCCAATGCTGCCATCTGGTTTCACCATCTCTGTTAACGAAACTGCGCTCCATGCTGTTGTTGAAATCTTTTGGGTTTATATTAGACAGAAATCTCTGAATCTGGTCTAAATTTTCCGTCTGCATATAATCGGAAATATTCCTGCCTATCACACTCTCATTTATGTCGAGATGCTGCCGGTAATAATCCTGCCATGCCTTGTTTACAAAAGTGAATACGCCGTCGGTTCTGAAGCGGGCTATTATTTCTCTCTGCGATTCAACGACTCCGCGATATAGCGCCTGCGCCTGTCTCAGGTCTTTTTCGGCCTGTTTACGTTCGGTGATGTCCTGAATGATTGAAAAGAGTACATCGTTACCGTTTGAGGATATGTTGCTGCTGAATACAGCAACATCACGAATTGACCCGTCGGCGCGGCGATGGCGGAATTCGAATTGAACTCGTTTCTGCGAGCGGACTTTTTCCAGTTCTGCTGTTATTTCCTGTTGAGTGAGTGTGTTTATCTCACCGATGTTCATTTCCGACAATTTCTCGCAGCTCCAGCCATAAAAGTTGCTGGCGGCCTGATTCGCCTTGATTATTCTGCCGGTGTCCGGTGATACAAGCAGCATTACAGCCGAATGATTTTCGAATGTGTTCCTGAAGAATTCCTCGCTCTTCCGCAGAGTTTCTTCTGCATGTTTCTGTTCGGTTATATCGTTAAGCAGAATCAGTACCCGATCTCCAATTATGGTCTGTCTGAATTCTGTTATAAGAATCTTTCCGTCTTTTGTCGTGACATCGAAAACAAAAGAAGGAGCGTCATGATACCCGGAAGAAATCATGCGTTGAACGTCTTGTTTCCATTTACTGAAAACAATTTCTCTGTATTCCGCATCAGGATAAGCCTTGCTCATCCAATCGGAAGCGGTCGGCATGTCTTCAATGGTATATCCGAAATGCTCGGTAAATGTTTTATTGACGAAAATAATTTTTCCGTCAACGGTTGAAATCACGCAGCCTAGCGGCAGCGTTTCGATCGACTGACGGAAAAGTTTTTCGCTTTCTTCCAGTTTTTTCTGAAACTGTTTGGCTTCGGTAATAAACCTAGCCTGCTGAATGTTCTGCAGGGCCAGTCTTGAAAGCTGATCTGCAATTTTGTACAGAAACTCACTGACCTGTTTGAACCGTTCAATCGGCATGCGGGTTACGTTTCTCAATGCCGCGCGGAATTCCTTCTCATCAGCTCCGATTTCGCGGGCATATGCCAGCATGGAATCTTCGTCAACCGGCTCTTCGAGTACCTGACCTATGAGCCAGTTCGCAATGTGTTTTTCGCCGACGTAAATACTGGTGCCAGCATCCCACAACCCGCCACTAAGACAATGCTGCATTTTGGGGCCTGCGTTTCCTGGGGCTCCGATAACGGCGTCCGAATACAGGCAGTTGGCAAGACCTTTTTCTGTTTTGCGAATAATGTTTTCGCACAGGTGGCAGAAGTTGGACGGTCTGGTGATCGGTGTTCCGTCCGGTTCGGTTATTATTGAGGCAACGCCTGTTGCGCTGGCGAATGAGTCCTGAATTTTCTGTATTTCGTCTATGTCAAAAAGTTCAGAAAGTTCAAGGTTTGAGACATCGCCAACCGGCCTGGTCAGAGCCACCAGTTTTTTCTCAAGGCTTTCATTGAGGGATTTTATCGTTTTCTCCGCCAGTTTGCGCTCAGTGATGTCATGTATAATAAACGACAGGCAATTCTCACCATTGATAATTATCGGTTTTATCGAAAGCAGGCAGTGACGGACTTCTCCAGATTTCAAACGCATATCCAGTTCGAAATCTTTTAACTCGCCTTCGTCTTCAATAACATTCATAAGGTGTTCTCTGACCGACGGATCAGAATAGAGTCCGAGCTCAAAAACAGATTTTCCGATGAATTCTTCTCTTGTATAGCCGGTTTGTATGGAGAAGGCCAGATTGCCGTCCAGTATCAATCCGTCAGCGGCTCTGGTGATGCCGATCATATCGGGACTGAGGTTGAATATTCTGGAAAACTTTTCCTGCGATTCGAGAAGTTCTTTCTGGGCCAGTTTACTTTCGGTTATATCAAGCAGAAAACCGGTAAAGACGATTTCGTCGCCGACCTTCTGTGGTATTGAATGTCCGCTGAACCATTGCAGTTTCCCGTCTGTGCGCCGGATGCGGCGGCCTTCGTAGCGCCATTCGGAGAAATTTCTGATGGCTTCTTCGATGGAATCAATAAACAACTGGCGGTCTTCAGGGAGAATGCTTTCTGTTATGTTTCTGACGAAATCTGGATCATCCGGTTTCAATGCCAGCATTTCAGTGGATTTCCCGCTTACATAATACATTCCGGTTGAGCCGTCCGGGCGGGCGTAGAATTGATAAACCACTCCTGGGAGTGTTGAAATCATACTGGAAAGGGTGCGCTCTTTTTCCCGTAATGCGTTCTCGCTGTTTCTAAGAGCCTGTTCTATTTTATGACGGTCTCCTATATCGCGTATGTTAAGTACGATGCCTTTTACAGAGTGATCGTTGAGCAGATTTGTTCCAACAGCTTCGACCATAACCCATTCGCCGTTTTTGTGGTGGAATCTATATCTGGCTGTCCTTACTGAGCCTGGGTTTGATATCGCTTCATAAAAGATTGTCTGCGTCGCTGAAACATCTTCAGGGTGTATAAATTCAAATCCGTTCCTGCCCAGAAGTTCTTCAGGTTTGTAGCCGGTTATTTTCTCGATGGGCCCTCCGATGAACTGCTGGATGCCCTGGTCGTCAACTATCGTCAGAATGTCGTTCGAGTTCTGTATGAGGCGCCGAAAACGATCTTCGCTTTCCTGTTCGCTCTGTTTAATCCTCTGGAGTGTGCGCAGTTGTTTTATGCGCAGAATGGCATAGGCAGCCATCAGCACAATCCATATCGCTGCTCCAGCCAGTGACAGCAGAATGTATTTAAGCCTCAGAGCCTCAATGATTTTCAGAGAAAGGCCGACATTTACCACGCCTTCTATTTCTCCATCCGAAGAATAGAGCGGAGCCAGTATGTCGATTGTCTTCTCGCCATGAAAGGGTGAGGCGGGATTGTCCGGGTCGCGTTCGTATATTTGCTCCACGCGGTCTCCGCTTTCAATGACTTTTCTGAAGCCCGGCTCGTCGAAATTTTTACCTGTTCGCGCCGGGTTGCTGTGAGCTGTGGCCGTACCGTTTTTATCCATAATCAGCAGATAACTGTAAGCATCCGACTGAGCGACAAGATGTTCAAGTTGACGCTGTATTTCTGGCTGACTCATGTGAGATGCTGCAAATTGAAGGCTGTGCAACGTGTCTTCTGCTCTGTCCTTCATCAAATCCACGTGCGATCTGTATGTCAGTCCGATAAGAAGGTGAATGAAGATTACCAGGATGATTGCCGAAACGGATATAATAAACAGCCATAGAACAAATTCACTTTTAAATTCTTTTATGAATCGCATAACCAGAACATCCCCCGCAGATAAATAAACAGGTTTGATGCATAAATTTTTGAAAGCCGGAAATCAGGAATAAAACAGCCCTCTGTCATACTAAGATAACATAGGAATTTAAGCACTGCTATTCAAAAAAACAAATAATTTCATATAGGGTTTCAAAAACAAACGCACTGTGTCCAGGAATGATTATCTGGCTTGTTCCCGCATCCAGCAAAAACAGGCAAAGCGACTCAAAAAAACCGCTTTGCCTGTTTATCTTAAAAGTTTACATCCGTGTCAGATGTTGTCGGTTTTTCTTTTTCGCAGCACAAATGCTGACAATCCCAGCAGAGCAATCAGCAGGCAATCCGCCCCGCTGCCTGAAGAACTGCAGCCTGAACCGGATTTGTTTTCCGGGTAATAAGCGCCATCATCACCGTCTGCTGAGGATTCATTCTCCGAATCCTCAGGTTCTTCGCCGGTTATTTCACCGCCGATTTCATCGTCCGTATCGCCATCGGCGGCAGTTTCGCCGTCCGCATCGTTTTCGAGTTCCGCATCGCCATCCTCAATCACTTTATCGGGGTCTTCGTATTTGTCGGGATACAGAGTGTAGAGAAGTTTTCTGGCTATACGCTCCCGAACCTGGAAGAGCACGTTTTCATCCAGCGTCCAGGGCTGATCATCCGGGCAGTATGTGCCTGGTCCGGGGCACAGTTCGAAGCAGAAATCTCCGAAGCGGGTATATGCCTTGGAAATCTCACTGCGGGTGTATTCTGCAAGACCGGCATTCTCGGCCATGCGGAAAAGCTCCCAGTCTTCAAAACCGTCGCGTATCTGTTTCATGCGGTATGATATTATCGGACCACCGATGGAGAGCCATTCCGGCGAGCCTTTATCTGCTCCGGCGGTTCCGTTGTGATCTCCGGGGTAGAACAGAAACCCATCGCCGTTACGGGCGAAAATGTCTTCAAACGCTTCGAGGTTGAGGTAAACATCCCATGGATCGTCGTCCACCCAGTAGTTCATGCGCCAGTACAGGAAGCCGGACGCTTTTTCGTAGAAGGTTCCCCATTTTACAATACGCGGTTCGTACCCGATTGCCGAGTCGATATCGTAACCGGCATATGGAGGCAGGTTCGCATTGCATACGTAAAACCACAACTGATTGCCGTTCGCCAGAAATTCTTCATATTCCTCGCGTCCGGCCATGCTGTCGCCGGTGTAGAACCAGTTTTCGTACATCGGAGTCACCGGGCACCATATACCGACACGGTCTCCGATTCTATCCACTTTGGGGCCGGTGATGAGTGTTTTGTGATACCAAAGATCGCTGGCTTCGTTAAGTCTGTCAATATCGGCTTCTATTTCGTCCCAGGTTTCGTCGCCTCCGTTCAGCCACGGCTCATCTGTGGCATAAATATACGCCTTGTCCCACCAGCCTTTTTCTACAAGATGTTCGGCATAGGCTTTGGCAGCCTTTTTGTACTGATCTTCAGTGAAGTTGCCCAGGCCGGAACCGGGACGGAAATGCCGCATATCGAAGCGCGTTACGGGTATTCCGTCGTCAAACATGGAACCGCTGAGAAAAGGCTCAAGTGCGGCGTCATGTGCTGTCCAGTCAACCGGAAGCAGATTACCTTCGTCGTCGAAATTGAACTGCACATCGGTATCTACACGGGTGGGGTCCATACGATGCTCATGCATGGCTCTGTAATATCTGCGGACGATTTCCTGGTAATCTTCCGATGTGTTTTCGGCATCTGGTCCGCCGTGATGCTCTCTGACATTGCCGCCGAAGCCGAATGCGGTGGCAATGGTGCGCTCATGGGGAATATCCAGTTCCCATACTTCAATACTTAGCTGAAGTTCTACGGTGCTCTGTCCGTCGGCTGTTACCTGAAGTGTTCCGCTGTAAAGGCCGGGGAGGGTATTGTCCGGCACGTACCAGTCGATGAAAACCGTCGCCAGCCCGCTGAGTTCGGACGGGTTGATGTCGAAAGGAGCGCCTACCG
>JAKQSH010000034.1 GCA_029570245.1 Deltaproteobacteria bacterium
TGTTTTATAATCGCAGGCGACGGCATTCCAAATGCGGTCAGATGAGTCCGGTCGATTACGAGCGGGCGTACTGGTCAGGCAAGCTGAATGCCGCCGCATGAACACACAACTCCCATGTGTCCACCTTTCGGGGGAAGATCAGTCCAGCGCAAACGCTTAGAATGTTTGGTGTTTACGTCTTTATTCCGTGATTGCTGATTGTATGAAACCGTAGAGTATTTATCGTTATTTATTAATCTTACTAAAACCGGTCAAAACTTTGCTGTAATATAAAAATAAATATCCAAAGCATCCATAATTCGGCGCGCATGTTTCAGGTGGCAGATAGTTAACAGTTTGTCGGTGATGAAGTTTTCGATTTATATGATTGTCTGGACTTTGTCGCTTTTATTTTTACTGGCCTGTACTCCCGCTACAGCCCGCCAGCAAAATCATTGTATTATCCGTCTCCGGGGCGCAGCGAAGCCGGTATGCTCAGTGCGCATCCGAGTTCGTTACAGCAGAAAAACCTTTGCCAGACGAACCGATAACCGACAAACCCGCTCCCGCTGCCGGCAATTGATTTTTCGCCTGTTTAACAAGTGAAAATTTTCTTCCCCGTGAAAATTCTAACAACCCTTGACAGAGGCATATATAGGTGTTAGTTTATGATTGTAAATGAATGAACATTCATTCTGTTTTCAGGGGCACTGATCTTTTTTTAATCGAGACAAACAATTTACCGAAAAATCGGGTTGGCCAATAACCAGGAGGGAGAACCATGTCTGAAGAGCTTAAAAAAGGTGCAGCGTTCATTTTCGAGGCGACTGATCCTCAGGATGTTTTCACTTTCGAAGACTTCGACGAAGAGGACCTGATGTTCGCCAAAACCGCGAAGGATTTCTCTTACAACGAGGTAATCCCTCTGGCCGATGAAATCGAAGAACACGACCGCAAGATACCGATCAACGTCGAGCTTATGAAAAAGGCCGGTGAACTGGGCCTGCTGATGGTTGAAATTCCCGAAGAATACGGCGGTCTGGGCAAGGGGCTTTCAAGTGCTATGCTGGTTGCCGAAAGCGCCTCTCAGAACGGCAGTTTCACCACCACCATGATGTGTCACACCGGCATCGGATCGCTGCCGCTGGTTTATTTCGGCACCCGCGAACAGAAGGAAAAATACCTGCCGCTTCTGGCCACCGGAGAATACATCGGTGCTTATGCGCTTACCGAAGAAGGTTTCGGCTCCGACGCTCTCAGCGCCAAAACCAGAGCCGTCCGCAGCGAGTGCGGCAAGTACTGGATTCTCAACGGAACCAAGCAGTGGATAACCAACGCCGGGTTCGCGGATGTTTTCACCGTCTACGCAAAAGTTGACGGCGAACACTTCAGCTGCTTCCTGGTGCGTCGCGACGATCCGGGAGTTTCCACCGGCGCGGAAGAGCATAAAATGGGCATTCGCGGCTCCTCAACCCGTCAGCTGATTCTTGAAGACTGCAAGATTCCCATCGACCGTCTGGTGGGAGAGATCGGCAAAGGTCACAAAGTCGCACTGAACATCCTTAACATCGGTCGCCTCAAGCTCGGTCTGGGCTCACTGGGCGCCATGAAGGAAATGGTGCGTTATGCCAACAGTTATGCCGCCGAGCGCAAGCAGTTCGGAAAAACCATCAACAACTTCCAGCTTATAAAAGAAAAGCTGGTCAACATGATTCTCGACATTTTCATTACCGAAAGCATGGCCTACCGCACTTCGGGTATGATGGACAAGGCTATTGCAAAGATTTCACTTCCACACGACAGCGAAGAATATTTTACGCAGAAAGTCAATACCATAGAGGAATACGCCATCGAAGCTTCCATCCTGAAAGTTTTCGGCTCCGAAGCCCTCGCTCGTGTGGTTGACGAAGCAGTTCAGATTCTCGGTGGCTACGGCTTCTCGGAAGAATACGGCACAGCCCGCGCCTATCGCGACGCGCGCATCAATCGTATTTTCGAAGGCACCAACGAAATCAACCGTATGCTTATGATGGGACAGCTCATG
>JAKQSH010000049.1 GCA_029570245.1 Deltaproteobacteria bacterium
ATAAAAACCGAACAGCATTTCGGTATAGAACTGCAGGTACAGCCAGTCCCACGGCATGACGCGCATTCCAGGACCGAAATCCACAGCGTTGTTGTAATATGCGCCGTCAACATCGTATTTAAGATTGGCCCGCAGATACAACTGATGCAGCAGCATGCCGTATTGCAGCAGATTCAAACCTTCTTTTATGGTGAAGAAACCGATCCAGTTGTTCTGGAAACGGTAGTACCACAGCAGATCGGTGTAAAATTCGCCGAAGAAAGTCAGCGGCCAGATAAGTTTGCCTTTTTCGTTCTTTACTGGTTTTGTGTGCTGCCACTCGTAATTCATGGCCAGACCGCCGCGCATGTCGAGCTTGACCTGATCTGGAGCGTCATACAGCATGATGGCGGCGCCGACCTCGTAGAAAAGAACAAGACCAAGACTTGGAACCCATGGTTGCAACGGTGAAACCTCAAGGCCAAGCATAGGCACCATTACATTGTCTTCGTATATTTCGGAAGTCGAATAAATGCCTTTCGAACGAATGTCACGCGTCAGACGCAAGCCCGCGTATACTTTCATGGGAACAACAGGAATCTTAACGCCTTCGCGCACTTTTCCCGTAAAAATAAGATTGGGATGGTTGCTGGTGAAAAAAGCATGCAGGTAAACGTCACCGAAAAAGATGTCGGAAAGACTGCGCTTTTCCGCCTTTTCCTTTATGCGGACTTCCTCTTCGCTCTGTGCCATGCTTTCAAGGCTTTTTTCGGCGCGCCGTTGCGAATCCTTGTCTTCTTCCTGCTGTGAAACGGCCTGTAAATCTTTTTTGGCGTCTTCAACCTTTATGTATGCCAGTTCAAGCCGCAAATCATGGTGACCGTCTGGTTCTCTCTCCAGTATCCATTCGATCTCACGCCGGGCATCATCAAGACGCTGTTGCTGCTTATAAAGGTAAACAAGCTGCAGGTGAATGTCACGCTCGTCCGGGCTTTCTGCCAGTACGAACTCGAAGTTCTGTATGGCTTTCTCGTTTTCTCCGCTTTTTACCTGCAACCAGCCCATTTCCTTATGAGCCTGAACATCATCAGGATGATGATAAAGAACCCCCTGCAAGGTACCGATGGCGGCCTGTTTCTGTCCGAGATTTAAATAGATGTAATACGCCTGCATGCAGTCGTCGCGATTTTCAGGATTGCGGCGGCAAATTCCGTCGAAGGACTTCAGCGCTCCGTTCTGGTCTTTTCTGTTGAGCAGATAGTAACCGTACTCACGCTGAATCAGGTTGTGCTCAGGAAATTCTTCCCCCATGCGACGCAGATGATTTTCGGCCTTCTCGTTTTCGCCGGCATTCTTATAGGAGTAGTAAAGAGCCAGGCTTATCTGAGAACGCTGAGGCTCGGCGGTGACCTCTTCGTCGTCGGAAAGTCTTATCTGCAGAGCCGAGTGATACAGGTTGGCAGCTTTTATGTGTTCGTTCCGGGCAGTGGCCTGATACCCAAATTTTACAAGCTCATAACGCTGCATGGCTGGAGACATATCGCCGATTTCACCTTTAACTTCTTCGGCAGACGGCGATGGCTCAAGGCTGTCTTTTACGACACCGCGCATGCAGCGCATGGCGGATTCGAAATCGTTGTTCTTCATGTGCAGATAGGCAGCCTGAGTGCATGCCTCCTGATCGGCAGGCTGGTTCCGGCAGACGCCTTCAAACTCGCTTAATGCACGGCCAGGATTTCCATTGGCGAGATAAAGTTTTCCAAGCTCGCGGTGAATAAACGCATCGGAGGGAAATTCCCTGCCCAGCTCCTGCAACACGACGAACGCACGATTGTGCTGCTCACTCTTCTTAAGTGAATCGTAGTAGAGGCGACTTATTTCGAGACGCGACGGGCGCGCCATATTTTCTTCTTCTGCTGTAAGTTTCAGAGCGAGTGCGGCTTCGAAAGAAATAGCCGCCGCAGAGTAATTCTGAGCCTTGTGAGCCTCGAAACCCCTGTTTACGAGTTCGTTGCGCTCAGTCAGAGCGGCGGAAGCAGGCGGAACATTTTCTGCGGAATTCCGATCAGTTGTGGCGGCAGCTTCCCCGGAAGACGGCACGGCACCATCTGCGGGATTTTCCGCCATAACGACAGATGGTGCGACTGTCAGCGCCGAAAGCAGCCAACAGATCAGAACAACCACACGGGCGTATAGAGATACGCTTTTCAAACCAACTCCTTACGGTGTATGAACGGGAATACTTATATTCCTTTTGTGCAAATGTATATAAAGGTTCAGCCCTGAAAATTCACGTTTCGCACCTTGTTCCGCAAACGATGTCCTTATACAAAATTCGCGGACTTTTCACAACTATAAACGTGGGAAATATTTTATGCACAACTTCCATTTCTTCCAAATTTTATTTTGCTTCAGGGCGTCTTTTTTTCATTATCATCAAAAGCTTATTAAGCCGTACTGGTGTAAAAAACGAGAAATCTTTTATTTCAAGCAGATGAAGCCTGTGGTATGTTACTTAATTAATTTTATTGATTTTCCCGGTGCATCCAAATGCAGAGGTACTCATGGACAGCCTGTTGTTGAGTTTCGGTACGGTCAGAATCGAGTGGCAGACAGCCCTGCTGTCGTTTATGAGCGCTTTTGTGCTTTCAAGCATACTGGCGTTTGTGTACGACAAAACTTTTCAGGGGCTTTCGTGGTCTAAAGGGCTTCTCGAAAGTATGGTTCTCGGCAGCCTGATTTCGTGTCTGCTGATGATCGCCATCGGCGACAATGTGGCGCGCGGAATCGGCATCGTCGGCTCGCTGGCGATAATCCGCTTCAGAACAAATCTGCGCGACCCGCGCGATCTGGTGTTCCTTTTCGCGTCGCTCGGTGTGGGCGTCGCCAGCGGTGTCCAGAGTTTCGGCACCGCAGTGACGGGAACTCTGATTTTCTCAATGGCTGCAGTACTGTTGCGATTTTCTGGCTTCGGACTGCACCGCAGAACCGATGGAATTGTCCGCTTCCAGATTCCGCAGAATGAAGAATCTTCATTGAGGGTGGCCGAAATAATGCGCCGCGTGCCGCGCCATTTCCTGCTCATCACAATGCGCAACGTATCCCAGGGCGATCTGGTTGACTGCACTTACCAGATAAAGCTCCGTCGCGACTCGGATGTAACAGCGCTGATTTCCGAACTCGAAAAAGTTGACGGAATCAGAGGGCTTACATACATGAACCAGCAGACAACGGTTGAAGTATAAGGAGGCGTCATGTGGGTGAATCGTAAAAGCGCCTACGCTTCTTTCTGGCTGGCAGCCCTCATTCTTTCCGGCTGGCTTTATTATGAATTCCAGATTGCCCCGGAGCTGATGGGCGTAGTAGAAGCACGCCTGCATCAGGTCGGAGCTCAGGAAGACGGCCGCATAACGGAATTTCTGGTGAAAGTCGGCGACCGCGTTCAGTCGGGTCAGGTTATGGCCCGCATGGACATTTCCGATCTTGAGGCCGAAAAGCGCAACCTGCAGGAAGAACGCGAATCGCTTGAGGCAGCCATCGCAGCAGACCGCGCCCGTTTCCGCAAAGAGTACGATTACCTTATGTTGCAGATCGAAGCGCGCGCCGCATATCTGCGCGAAAAGGATTCCGAACTGAAAGCACTCAAGGATGAAATGGCGGCGCTGGAAAATGAAATACGACGCATACAGACAGCCGAAGAATCAGGACTGGGAACAGACAGCAATCTTATCGACCTTGTGGCCCGGCGGGATTTTCTGAAGCGCTTTATAAAAGAACAGGAAAAATACTCTGCATCGCATTCAGGCGAAGTGTTGCGCAATGTGCAGTCGCGGCGCAATGAAGACGAGCGCGACGCCGACCTGGTTGGCTTGTCGATGCTGGCCGACCGCATGGAAAGACTCGAAGACATAAAACGCCTTATGGTGCTGACCGACGAACGCATCCGTAAACGCTGCGTAATCGCACCAACAGAGGGATACGTGAGTGAATTCGCAGTCCAGATAGGAGACACCGTTGAAGCTTTCCTGCCGGTAATAATTATCGAAGAAGGCGCAAGCGAATATGTGGAACTTTACCTCAACGAGTTTCACGACGACAAACTTAACGTCGGTGATACCGTAGAACTGTATTCCAAACGTGCACGCCAGTACGACACAAAAGGCGTAATCACTTTTGTCCATCCAGGATTCACGCCCATGCCGTTGCGTTTCGCAATGTTCAATCAGGTGCCGTGGGGAAGAAAAATACGCGTCAAACTGGCCGCCGGCCACAAACTAATGCCGGGTGAAGTAGTCAGAGCACATATAGTCGGACCGTCGGAAGACAGTTCTGACATTCTGCAGAAAGCCGACGCAGCAGCAGTAAATACACCTCTGAAATCAGAAGAAAAAGCACCGGTGCTTCAGAAAATTCACGTTCCACAGGCGCTTAAAGACAAAACACGCTTCGAACCGTCAGGACTGATATGGCTGCACGATATTCAGCGTTATCTTATAGTCAGCGACGATACAGGATTCAAAGGAAACAACAACCACGCGCCGTGGCTATTCCTGATGGACAAAAACGGCATTATGGATTCTGAGCCTGTAGCCATTGGCGGCATCGAACAGCTGAACGATCTCGAAGCAGTAACAATGAGCGAAGACGGTACGATTTACCTGATGTCTTCGCAATCCATTAACAAAAAAGGCAAGCGCGCAAAGACACGCCAGTATCTGCTTGAAGTAGAACACACCGGACGCGAGTTCAAAGTAAAACGCAGAATCGAATTCTACAAAGCTCTGGAATCCGCATACGACGACACGGCGCTTGATGCGCTGGGGCTTGGAGCCCAAACAGGCAAAGCCGGGCGAGTGCTTAACATTGAAGGCGCGGCATGGCACAAAGGCGATCTCATAATCGGTCTGAAAGAGCCGCATTCGGAAAAAGGCGCAATCATCTGGCGGCTGAAAAATCTGAAACAGTTCATGGAAAACGGCGTCCTGCAGAAAAATCAACTGGAGCGTTACGCCGAGCTGGAACTTGAAGCAACAGACGGCACAGTTCACGGAATTTCGGATTTGTGCTTCGATGACGCCGGAGTTCTTTATGTTCTTTCCACCGTTCCAGGACAGAGCGCTGATTCGCAGACCAGCATGCTGCATACGGTTAAAAATTTCGGGCCGGGTTTGCTCCGAGCCGGACTGCTGAAGAAATTCGAAGGCCATAAAGCCGAAGGCATTACGGTATATTCGGACAGACACATCACTGTCGTTTTCGACGCAGACAGCGGCGAACCGCGTTACGCCGGCTGGGAGAAAAACTGATAATGCCGCGCACTGTCAGACAAATTTCAATGACGTTGACTGTTCTTCTCGCCGCCATGACAGCCCTGCTTGTCAACACCTCACCGCTGTACGCCGAAGAAGAAATGCCCTCGCTGTACGATCCGCAGACCGTCAAAATTCCGGGCGAGTCCGATGCCGAAGTGCATCACATGAGCCTGCAGGAAGCGGTAGACCTGGCATTGAAGAACAGCCGGGAACTTGATCTGCGCAGCACCAAGGCCGAAATTGAGCAATACAAGCTCAATTCTTCCGGCAAAGTCGAAAACCCGGAACTGCGCATCAGCCGGGTTTCAACAAAATACATCGCCGACGAATTCGACGAACTCGAACTAGGATTGCGCTGGAGCCCACCGCGCATCGGCGAACTGGACGAACAGAGAAGCGACCAGAACGTCATCATGTGGGAAATCAAAGTTGAGGCGGAACGTTATCGCTCTGAACTTGCGGCACTGGTAATGCACACCTACGCCGACGTGGTGGTTTACGACCAGATGGTAACAGTTGCAGCCAACCGCTTGAAACTGGAGAAAAAACGCCTGGCTCAGGTGGAACAGATGAAGGATTTGGGACGGCGCTCGATTGTTTACTACACAAAAGCCAGCCTGCGCCACGAAACATCAAAAAGCGATTACGCGCGCGCCGTACAGCGCCGCAACACTGCACGTCGCGAGCTGGCGCGACTCACCGGAACAGACGCAGCCATCGCAGTGACTGACGCAGAGCCGCCGGACATCAAACTTTCACTTGAAGAACTTCAGAGAATCGCAGAAAAAAACCGCCCCGAAATGAAACTTATTGGCCCCAAAATGGAACTGGCCAAAGCCCGCTATCTGGAAGAACGACTGCGTCTGGTGCCGTGGTTCTCATATTTCGAGCTTTCATACCACAAGGAAGAGCGCGACATCGACTGGGGCGAATTCATGGTCGGAATCGAACTGCCGCTTTTCAACTGGAATATCGGCAACATCAAGGCTGCACAAAAAGCTGTTGACCGCAAAGAGCCACAGTCGGCGGCCATCCGTGAAATGATCGAAAGCGAAGTGCGCACCGCATACGGCGCCTACCACGACGCATTGCTCGACTGGCGCCTGACAAGCCGGGATGTGGAAAAAATGGTCAACGCCACCCAAAAGCTGATAGATGAAGCGAACAGACACAACACGCTGAAAATCGACGAAGTGATGGAACTTGAACTCAGCGTTGAAGAAACAAAAGAACTGTTGCTCGAAAAGAAACAGGCTCTGGCCTACGCGTTATATGACCTTTATTTTGCGCTTGGAATCGAAAACCATTCGGAGCTTGGCGGAAACGGCGAGTGATGCTCGAAAAAGACCTCAACAAAGTTCGGCGCTACGAACTTAAATACTGCATTACCGAAAGCGAAGCCGCCGCAATCCGCGATTACATTCAGCCTTTGTTTTCGAAAGACCGCAATGTCCCGCCGGGAGCCGTCGGATACACGGTCAATAATCTTTATCTGGACTCTCCAAGTCTGAAGTTTTATTGGGACGTAAAATTCAAACGCCTGACGCGCGTTAAACCGCGCATGCGTTTTTACGGCTCGGAGCTCGAAGATTCGATATGGCTGGAACTGAAATACAAGCACAACGGCATAATCTGGAAAAAACGCCGTCGCATCGCAACCGAAGAATGGCCCGGAATTCTTGAAGCCAGACAGATTGATCGCACAGAACCGCTGATAAAAACTCATCCTGATACTTTTGAAGAAATCGTCGCGGTTTTCGGTGCTGAACCTATTATGCACGTGCGATATTTCCGCGAACCCTACGTCAGCGACATCGACGAATACGGACGCGTCACCTTCGACCGCCAGTTGCGCTATCGCAGCGCCGGAGGCTCTTACGAATTGCGCGCCGACGACCGCGACATGACATATTACGACGATCCGCAGACCACAGGCTCACCGGATTCTCCGGTTATCCTCGAAATAAAAGTCGAAACAATCATGCCGTTCTGGGCGGTAAACATCATCCGTAATTTCAATCTGGTACAGCGCGGGTTTTCGAAGTATTGTTATGCAATAGATCGAATCGGACAGTTCCCGGCTCCGCAGCGCATAGCTTCGGCGGCCTTCAGATAATCCGGCCAGACAACTACAGGGGTTGGCATACATGAAATGTTTTCTTCATAAAATCAGCCTGATTATTTTCATCATTTCGCTGGCGGCGATTACAGCCTGTCAGAACGACAAGGCCGGAGTGGACGCCCCAGCCGGAGATTACGACATTCCAGACATCGAAGACAGAGAAGCGGCTGACGGGCATAAAGATGTTGCGATATATTATGACCCTCCTGCTTCCGGCCGTGCGGATGGTGATTACACACACGGTATGATGAAGGCTGTCATGCTGCGAAACCTGCTCGGACACTTCAACACCGACGTACAGATTTTTCCGGTTGACGAATACAAATCCGGCGACATCGACAACTACGACGCGTTGATGTACATCGGCTCCGTAGAAAACCAAACCATGCGTCACGCCTTTTTAAGCGATGTTTACGAAACAAAAAAGCCGGTCTACTGGATCGGACTGAATTTCCATCGTCTGGCACAGAACCGCGCCTACGACACTGGAGAACGCTGGAAAATCATTTACAAGGGCAATACGCAGATTGAAGGAGCAGGCACAATCGAATACGAAGGAAAAAGCCTGCCGCGTGAAGCCGGAGACCCGTATTTTGCGGAAGCTTACCCCGGCGACAACAGCTATTGCGACACGAAAGCGATCATTAAAGGCGCTTCGCAGAAACTTCCATTGCTTATCGAATGCGGCAATCTCTTCTACATGACGGACGATCCCTTCACATATCAACAGGGAACTTACCTGGTTCTGGCCGATTCGCTGCACGATTTCCTTGACACAATACAGCCCGAAGACCACCGGGCGGTGCTGCGCATTCAGGGCGTTTCTCCGGGCGTTGATTCGAACGATCAGCTAAAAGACCTCGCAGCACGCCTTGAAAAGCTGAATGTGCCGTTCATGCTGAGCGTCGTTCCGCGTTACATCGACCAAGAGGGAATCAATTATTCAAAGGGCAGTGAAAAAAGCCTCGCAGCATCGGAACATCTTGTGTCCACAATGAAGTCGCTGCAGAAAAAAGGTGCGACCGTAATAGCCAACGGGTTTACACATCAGAACAAAAACACCAGCTACCTTGATTACGAATTCTGGAGCATGGAAACCAACCGCGCCGTCCCCGAAGACACATGGGAGTGGGCGCATGAACGTCTTGTTTCGTCTCTTTCGGAGTTCAGAAGCGCCGGCTTTGAAGTCAATCTGTGGCAGACGCCGTCATACTTTGCCTCTTACACAGACTATTTCGTTTTTGCATCCAAGATAGCAGCCGTAAACGAACGCATGCTGGTTTTCGATGTGGTGGAAAAACCAGCCGACGGCGAATATCTTTACACCGGCGACTGGTATTTCTCAAACCAGAGCGTCCCCTACATGATTTACAGATCGCACTACGGTTTTGCCGTCATCCCGGAAAATCTGGGCGGCATCGCAAAAGATCAGACCGGAGAGCGCGGCCTGCCTCTGAATGCCGACACCATAGAACAGTTCGCGACGGAACACGCTGCAGTACGCGACGCAACAGTTGGATTCTACTTCAACGTATGGGATTCCGCAGATGATCTCATCGACGCCGTAAAGCGCGTGCAGAACCTCGGCTACAGATTCGTCAGCGCTACAGAACTGCTTGAATCTCAACCGCCTGAATACGAAGAAGAAATATCCGATGGCGACGCGGACGGTGACGGAGACGACGGAGAAAGCGGCCCGGTAAGCTGCGTGTACGGAGCGGACGAATGTCCGCGTCCGACAGGATGTCATAACGGATTCTGCGGGCGCTGCGAAGATGCGTTCGAGTGTCGCGAGTACGAAACCTGCCGCGCTGACGGAAGCTGCGGCGAGTGTTCGGACGATACGGCCTGCCGTCCTGGCAGTGTGTGTCGCTACGGATTCTGCATGCCTTCGCGCATCGAAACATACAACATGGTAATCGACCCGCAGGACTTCGCAACCATGGTTGAAGACGTGGAAAACCAGAATTATTACCCGTGCGAACTGCAATACGAAGGAATTGATTACAGTACCGGTCAGACGGAATGCAGGCTTCAGGGTTATTCTTCACGCAAGAAATATCCCAAGAAAAGCTTCCGCATCAAATTCCCGGAAGATTCCGAGCATCCCGGATATTCGCGAAAAATCATCCTCAAAGCCGATTACAACGACCCAACCTTCATGCGCTCGGTGCTGTCGTTCGAAACCTCACGACGGCTGACGGATGTTCCCACACCGCGCATCCGCTACCGACGGCTGGATGTGAACGGCGAATATTACGGGCTTTTCATGGAAATCGAACGCATCAGCGGCGACTTCATGGAAGACCGGGGGCGCGACGCTTCACAGTCGATTTACGACGCCGACTTTACTCCGCCCTACGGCGGACTCGTTCCGCTTGAAAGCGCCGATCTCTATCCCCGTTATTATCAGAAACGCGATTACGTCGAAGACGAACCGCTGACCGACCTGATCGAACTGATAGAAGACGTGCTGTGGGAAGACTACAAACTCACGGCCGACAACGGCGTGACTTCGCTCGCCAGAACCCAGGATTATGTGCATCTTAATGAATATGTGGATTATCTCGCCGCCATGGCGCTGATTCAGAACATCGACACGATAGAAAACAACTACACTTTTTCGTGGCAACAGCTCAACGGCAGATATGCCTGGGAATTCTACCCGTGGGACATGGACATAAGCTTCGGCTGTCAGTGGCAGGGCGCAAACCGCAACGCAATCTGTCGCGGTCTGACTTCCGAAATGTGGTGGCTGTCGGGCATCGCGCTTGACGGCGTGACGATAGGCGCAGGCTACGACGTGTGGTGCAATATGCTGATTCATCTTACGCTTAATCATCCATGGACGCGCAAGCGTTACGAAGACCGCCTCTGTGAATTCGCGCACTCCAGCTGGTGGAACGAGCAGCTGCCGCGTTTCGTAAAGGCGCTGCACGACACCATTAAAGATGAAGTGGCCGACGACCCTAACGATCTGTGCGCAACACAGGACGAATGGCAGGCAGACATTGAGCTGCTGCTGCAATTCGTTAAAGACCGCAAAGAGTACCTGCAGGATGAAATTCTCTGTTACGACGAGGATTATCGCTGAAAACTGAAACGGCGTCGCTGTGATCAGCAGCGACGCCGTTCTGTTATATGCGGATTCGAATTTCAGTGAGTTGCGCTTTTGGGGTCTGCACAGATTACGTTATTTATCAGACCGTCTTCATCGTAAGTCATTGTGCATACTTCGCAGCTGCCGTCAACGCAGGACTGTTCCACTCTGTCGGCATCCACGCAGGCTCCACCGCCAGGCACGACCGGAATTTCCCAGCAGATTTCGTTGCTCATGCAGTGGCTGTCAGCTGTACAGAGAGCGCACCAGCCGTCTACGCAGCCGTCATGGTAAATGTCGTTGATACCGCAATCTTCGGATTGAGTACAGGATTCCATAAGTATACAATATTTCGCACTGGCACACAAAGCGCCTTCATCCGGGCAATCAGAATCAACCTTGCATTCACGACAAGTACTATCGCATCCTTCTCCGATGTCACAATACACGTTTTCAGGATGCATAAAAGTACTGTATATGCCTAATCCAACACAATCTTCTGCAACCACACAATCACCACATTCTCCGTTACCTTCGAAATCACCTTCGCCCTCACCTTCACCCTCACCTTCGCCTTCACCTTCGCCTTCACCCTCGCCTTCGCCTTCACCCTCGCCTTCACCCTCGCCTTCGCCCTCGCCTTCGCCCTCACCTTCAC
Source organism: Deltaproteobacteria bacterium (assembly GCA_029570245.1). Taxonomy (GTDB): domain Bacteria; phylum Myxococcota_A; class SURF-8; order SURF-8; family SURF-8; genus JAKQSH01. The sequence goes on from JAKQSH010000049.1 coordinate 11,172, forward strand.
CTTCGCCCTCGCCTTCTCCTTCGCCCTCACCTTCTCCTTCGCCGGAGTCTCCATCATCGCTGCTGCAGGTACAGGCGAAGACGGAAACAAACAATATTATTATCAGCATCGCGGTCTTAGTCGTTTTCATTATCTGTCCTCCTTTTTCAGTTCGGGTCCTGAGATTCGAGACAATTCTGTTCAATCTCATTCATTATGTTTATACTGGACACCAGTGCATAATCTGCTC
>JAKQSH010000055.1 GCA_029570245.1 Deltaproteobacteria bacterium
ATGCCATTCACTACGACGAGCCGCTGCTTGTGTACGATGTGCATGCCGATGATGAAGTTGCGCAGCGCATAGGAAAATTCGTATCCCGTCTGGTGGAAGACGGCGATACTATTCAGGTCGGTTACGGCAGCATCCCTGACGCCATCATGGACAATCTGCTGGACAAGAAAGACCTCGGTGTTCATACCGAGCTTATCGGCGACGGTATCGTAAAGCTTATTAAAGCCGGAGTTATCAACAATTCGCGCAAGACACTTGATCGCGGCGTCTGTGTTGCATCGTTCTGCATGGGAAGTGCAGAAACTTATGAATTTCTCAACGACAATCCAATGGTCAAGTTCCGTTCCATCGACTATACCAACAACCCGTTGATTATTGCGCAGCACCATAATATGTGCGCCATAAACAGTACGCTTGAAATAGACCTGACCGGTCAGACTTCGGCGGAATCTCTGGGGACAACCTTTTACAGCGGCATCGGCGGACAGGCCGACTTCATGCGCGGCGCGATATTGGCTCCTCACGGAAAAACGATTCTGGCCATTCAGTCAACCGCCGAGCATGGCAAGGTTTCGCGTATTGTTCCTACGCTCATGGAAGGCGCAGGAGTAACGCTTAATCGCGGCGACGTTCATTATGTTGTTTCCGAATACGGAATTGCTTATCTGCATGGAAAGAACGTGCGTGAAAGAGCCATGGAGCTTATTTCCATCGCTCATCCAAAGTTCAGGCCATGGCTTATCCAGGAAGCCAAAAAGCGCAATCTTATTTATAAAGACCAGGCTTTCATTCCCGGCAAACGCGGCGAATATCCTGAAGAGATCGAAACATACCGCACCACCAGGTCAGGACTTGAAATCTTCATCAGGCCGGTACGCATCAGCGACGAACCGCTTATGAAAGACCTTTTTTACGATCTTTCCGACGACAGCCTGTACCGCCGCTTCATTTCGGCGCGTAAGGACATGCCGCACGAGCGTCTGCAGGAATTCGTCGTTATCGACTACACCCGTGAAATGGTGCTGCTGGCTCTTGTGAAAGATGGTGATGTCGAAGTTCCTGCCGGTATGGGACAGTTTTCCATAGACCAGCTTTCGCACACCGCCGAAGTGGCGTTTGCGGTAAAAGACGAATATCAGAATCGTGGAATCGGAGCCCAGCTCCTTGATTATCTTATTTTTCTTGCCAGAAGGCAGGGTCTTTTGGGGCTTTCTGCCGAAGTTCTCGCCCGCAACAAACCCATGCTCCATTTATTCGAAAAGCGCGGGTTCTCAGTTCAGCGCGGTGAGATCGACGGCGGAGACCAGTTGTATGAGTTGAAATTAGCTCTGAAGGGTGCAACATGACAAAAAATCTGGAACAAATGAAGTGTCTGTTTGAGCCTCAGTCTGTAGCGCTGATCGGTGCGTCCGGCAACCCCGGCAAGATCAGCTATAACATTCTGAGCAACATCGTCGCCAGCGGTTATAAGGGTAAAGTCTACCCCATCAACCCCAAAGGCGGCGAAATCTTCGGGTATACGGTTTATACCAAACTCGAAGATATTCCGGGGCCCGTCGATCACGCAATTATCGTGGTTCCGGCTCAGATGGTTTTCGATTCTGTTAAGGAATGTGCCGCCAAAAAGGTGCAGGTTATTCAGATCATCACCTCCGGCTTCTCCGAGGTCGGCAACACCGAAGAAGAAAAGCAGATCGTGAAATATGCTCGTGAGCACGATATGCGCATTCTCGGTCCCAACATTTTCGGAACCTATTCGGCAACCGCTCCGATTAACTCAACTTTCGGTCCGGCAGACATCATGCCCGGCGGCGTCGCCATTCTTACTCAGTCCGGCGCTCTGGGTGCTGCAATGATCGGCAAAACAAAAGCCGAAAACATCGGTCTGTCCACCATCGTTTCCATCGGAAACAAGGCCGATATCGACGAAGCCGATCTGCTTGAATACCTGATGTATTCCGATCAGACCAAAGTCATCTTCATGTACATCGAAGGCGTCAAGCAGGGTGATCGTCTGGTCAAGAAGCTCAAGGAAGTCACCAAGGTCAAACCTGTTATCGTGGTCAAATCCGGTCGTTCCAAGCGTGGCGCCATGGCTGCCGCTTCGCACACCGGTTCTCTGGCCGGTGCAGACGGCGTATTCGACGCCATTATGAAACAGTGTGGAGCCATTCGCGCCGAGACGGTGCAGGAATCGCTCAATTGGTGCAAGTTCCTCTCCAACACTTCTCTGCCGAAGGGACCCAACACCGTTATCGTCACCAACGGCGGCGGCATCGGTGTTCTGGCAGCCGACGCCTGCGAGAAGTATGGCGTTCCTCTGTACGACGATCTGGAAACCCTTAAAGGTATCTTCGCCGACAAGATTCCCAGCTACGGTACCACCAAGAACCCGGTTGACATCACCGGTGGCGCGAACCCAGCCGGTTACGAAAAATGTCTGCGCGCCGCTTTCGAGAATCCGGAAGTCCATTCTGTCATCTGTCTGGGTTGCGAAACGGCAATGATCGACGTTGAAAATCTGCCAGGCATGCTCGAAAAGATTTATCACGATTATAAAGACACCAAGCCCATGTCGTTCAGCTTCTTCGGCGGCGACGCCATCGAGAAGATGGTAAGCGACCTGCGCGCCAAGGGCATCCCCATTTTCAACGAAACCTACGATTGCGTTTCGATCATGGGCGCTCTGTACAAAAACCTGCACAACATCAACGAACCCGCCGAAGACTTCAGTTTTGTCGATTCCATCAAGGTCGATGAAGTCAGAATCAACGAGATCGTCAACAAGGTCAAAGCCGACGGACGCACATTCCTGCTGGCACACGAATCCGCCGAACTCATGCGTGCTGCAGGCGTTTCAATGCCCATCAGCAAAGTTGCTCACACCCTCGAAGAAGCCGTCGATCTGGCGACCGGCATGGGATTCCCGGTAGTTATGAAAGTCGTTTCGAAGGACATCATCCACAAGAGCGATGCCGGCGGTGTGGCGCTGAACCTCGAAAACCGCGACGAAGTGATCGACGCTTGGGAAGCGATTATGCATAATTGCAGAAAATACAATCCCAATGCCAAGATTACTGGAATCGAAGTCTGCGAGATGGTAAAATCAGGTACAGAGACTATCATCGGCGCAAGACAGGATTCTTCTTTCGGCCCGACGATAATGTTCGGACTGGGCGGCATCTATGTTGAAGTTATGAAGGACGTATCTTTTGCAGCTCTGCCGATCTCTAAGAAAGCGGCTATGAATCTGGTCGAAAGCATCAAGTCGTATCCGCTGCTGCTCGGCGTTCGCGGCGAAGCCAAAAAAGACATCAACGCGGTGCTGGAAACGATAATCAGAGTTGGCAAGGTCCTGCTGTGCTGTGATAAGATTACAGACATCGAAGTCAATCCTCTTGTTGCCTACGAAGAAGGCAACGGAGCCAAAGCAGTTGACGCAAGAATACTGCTGACAAAAGATTAAGGGAGGGGACCTTATGAACAAGTTGGTAATTGCGTCTACACGTAAGAGCGCCGGAAAAACCAGTCTCATCGTCGGACTGGCCGAAAGCCTGGGAAAAACCTACGGCTACATGAAGCCTTTCGGCGACCGGCTGCTGTATCGCAAGAAGCGGCTGTGGGACTACGACGCCGCTCTGCTTACCAGCATTCTTGGCATGGATGAAAAAGCCGAGGAAATCACCATAGGCTTCGAGCACGCCAAGCTGCGCTACATGTACGGCGAAGACGGAACTCGCGACAAGCTGGTTGAGGTCACTGAAACGGTCGGCAAAGACCGCGAGATTCTCTTCCTTGAAGGCGGTCGCGACCTCTTCTACGGCTCGTCAATCCATCTGGATGCTATCTCTGTTGCCAAACACACCGGCGCACGCATGCTGCTGGTTGTCAGCGGCAATGACGACTCCATTGTCGATGATGTCACTTTCACCAAGAAATACATTGACCTGGCGGGAGTTGAGCTGGTCGGCGTAATTGCCAACAAGGTGCAGGACGTTTACGACTTTGAAATGACCTACAAACCCATGATCGAAGAACTGGGCGTCAAAGTGCTGGGAATGATTCCCTACACCGAAGACATGACCCAGCTTTCGGTCGGGTTCGTTGCGGATTTCCTGCTGGCCAAGGTTATTGCAGGAGAAAACAACCTGCGCGAAAAAATCAGAACCATTCTTGTCGGCGCCATGTCCACCAACGAAATGATGCGTGATCCTAACTTCGAGAAAGAAGGCAAGCTCATCATTACCAGTGGTGACCGCAGCGACATGATTCTGGCCGCGCTCAACAGAAACACTTCGGCTATCGTGCTTACCAACAACATCCTGCCGCCGCCGAATATTCTTCAGCGTGCAGAAGACAGCAATACTCCGCTGCTGCTGGTCAACCCCGACACCTATCAGGTCGCAAAGCAGATGGACGAACTGGAGCCTCTGCTGACCCGCGACGACAAGGGCCGCAAAGAACTGCTGGCTGAGCTGGTCAAAAAACATGTGGACGTAAAAGCTCTGGGGCTTTAATCCTCCACCAGAAAATCATTCCTGAACAGAAAAGGCCATCCGCAAGGATGGCCTTTTTTTCTGCCCGGATTTTTCTAAAAGATTTCGCATCGGGTGATATTAATGTGCAAAAACCTGTTGAAAAATGCCGTATTCACCAGTCAGAATTGTTGAAAAAATGTGGATAACTTGCCTTCAAATTACCAGTTGAATGTTGTAAATGTGTGTAAAATCAGTTGGTTACATGTGGTCGCATTGTTGGTTTATTTATTCACATTATTGATATTAAACAACAATTCTGCTGATAGAGCTTGAATACTGTTTTTTCATATTTTTATATATTTCAGTTTTATATGCTTATAAACATTGAATTTTGTGGATAACTTTTAACAAAAGCGGAACACTCAGGGCAACAGATCATAAGTCCTGCATTAAAATCCGTTTTTTAAGGTTTTTATCTGCCGCGTTTACCGGCCAGCGCTGCTATGGCTCCCATGATGCATAAGCCGGCAAACCCCAGTGGCGCCAGCGGTGCCGGACGGTGCTGCTCGGCCATGGAAAGGTCGCCCAAGGCATCGAAAACGCTTTTGTCGATGCACAGCTGCGCTTCTGCAAAAAGATGATTCAGTGTGCCCAGCAGGCCCCAGGATGAGCAGGCAATCAGCAGGAATGAAATGATGCGGGCAGATGGTCCGTGCAGAAAGATTGCAAGCAGGCATAATATGGCTGCAGAAACTCCGAAGGCTGAAGCCGCAATATGCCAGAAATCCGTCAACAGCCCGAAAAAATACAGTTCGGCTTGAATAAGGACGATAGCAACGGATATTATGAACAAAAATATATTCCTGAGGTTGCGATCTATGTAACGGCTCATTGAATCCATTTTTTTCTCCGGTTTTGCCGATAAGCGTCCGCACCGGTTGCTTCGATGCCTTATCAAGACTAGCCTATCTTTTGAACTCTGTTAATTAAATTCCTGTTTCCTCAGATATCTTGCCGCTGCGCCCGCTTGCGGTTACAATCTTTATCATTCGATTTTTACCGGAGTGTTCGCATGAGTTTCAAGCCGATTTTCCGGCTGCTTGACGGAACAGAACAGAAATTCGCTTCTCTGCTTGGACATCTGAAATCGCAGTCTGTTCCGATGAATGCAGAATTATGTCTTGTATGCGGAACAGAAAGCGAATCAGAGTCGGATCGTCTGCATAATATAAGAAAATCCCTGCTCTGCTGTGCAGCAAAGGATGTATCTTTGCCGGATAATGCGCTTCTGTGCGGAACTTCGCGTGATTTATATGCATTATCGCTGTGCAGAGAGTTTTCGGGTTTCAGGGTTGCCGCTCTGCTGGCTTTTGATACTCCGCTGACTGCCTTTGCTGTGTCATACCTTCAAAAAGCTTTCAGGTCTGAGCTTTTTGAAGTTCTTTTCGACGAAGAAGGCGGATTCCCTCTTGCTCTTGGTCGCGGTGGGTGCGGTCTGGTGCCGCTGTCCGGTGATGTCGAATGGCTGGCTCTGGATCGCTTCGGGTGCCGTGTTCCCAATGACGGCTGGGGGCGTCTTAGTTGCATCGACGACGGTCATTTGCATAAATACTCAATTAATGCGCAAGTTTATACAAGCAGGTCTGGAATTTCCAGTTTCAAATGTGCAGGTCTTGAAGACGCAGGCTTGCTTTTTCCTGGTGGTGCGCCGGTAAATCTGCCTGAATTGCACCGTGCGCTTTCTGCGTTTGAGGTTTTCGATTATCGCATTCGGCGTTCTGCCATGGGCTATCGAATGACTGTCGCTTGCTGTCGGGAAATTGAAGAATCATATCTTGTGTCGCGCTTGAATCGCGAATTTCAGACTATTTTACCCGGAATAAATATAGAAGCAATGGCAGCGGAACAGTTGCCGGAAGCTCCGCGCATTTGTGTTGACGAAGACGCTGGACCTCGTGAAGTGTTCGTGTGGCGTTCCGACAGCGAAAAGATACCATCAATAATCGGCGAAAATATTGCGCAGAAAGTGCTTATGCGCTCCTCCGGTGCCGGTTCATTTGCGGCATCAGGTGACCCGGAAGCACTGGACTTGGTGTGTCGTATTCTCGAAGGTTGTGATGTCGAAGCCGATACATCGCATATCGTCGTTTACGGAATTCAGCCGGAAATAAGCGAAAATTCTGTCTGCATTGCCCCGGAAGATGCGGAAGGAAAAGCACCTGTAATCTGCACGACTGCGCCCTGTTCAGAGCCGGAGAGAGTGTTGCAGGCTTGCCCTGTGTCCGCCATCACCAGAAGCGGTAATTCATTTTCAATTGATGATAAGCTTTGTATTCAATGTTTTTCTTGCGTGTGTAAATTTCCTGAGCACTTTAAGTCTGTAATAAATTCAAGATCAATATCAAACGCTGCTGATGTTTGTTGTAAAACAAAAAAATACGCAGTTTTAAACGGTATATTTAAATCTGAACTTGAAACAATGTCTGGTGATTATAAATCAGACACTTCAGGTTTCAAAAGTGGCAAGTCGGTTGTTCTTGGTCTGGCCTGCGTGACCATGACAGAAAATTCGGCAGCATTGCTGATTGACGGACAGCTTGTTGCGGCAGTCGAGGAAGAGCGCCTGCAGCGTGTCAAACATTATGGCTGGAAGCATCCCGACAGATTTGCTTCTTCGCTGGCATCCGACCCGCTTATAAGTCTGCACGAACCCTTACCGGTAAAAGCCATTCAGGCTGTTCTTGAGCAGGCAGGTTTACGTTTCGAGGACGTGGATGCTGTTGCCTTCAACGGTTTGCCGTATCGTTTCAGGCATTCATATTCCAAAAACGAAGCTTCCTCCCCGCCGCAAATTCTGCGCGAGGGCAACCTGTTTTTCGTTCCGCATCATCTGGCACATGCCGCTTCCAGCTTCTGCATGTCGGGCTTCGAGCAGGCAACGGTGTTGTCCATCGACGGGCGCGGCGACCGCGAAACCCTGGCGCTTTTTGAGGCCGATGGTGATTCACTGCGGCAACTGGCGGATA
>JAKQSH010000068.1 GCA_029570245.1 Deltaproteobacteria bacterium
ATTTCAAGATGAAGCCCCCTGTTTTAATTTATTTCGCGGATATTTGATATAGGGTCGAACTTTCTGGTTAATATTTTTTCCCGTGCCGTCGTAGTTAAGGGTGACAACGGGAATGCCGGAAATTTCCTCAACTGCGACGAAAGCACCTGGGAAAGCGGCAATACAAAAGAGCATTCATTCTGGTTGACTTTAAGTGGGACTTCAAGAATAAATCCTCCTGAAATGGACGATTTCGACGACCCGCTTATGTTGATAGTCGAGAAATACTTCGTTGTGTTCAATCACATGCAGGAAATTATGGATAATCTGTATGGTGAAAACACACTCCAGGAGCTTAATCAGCTGCTTGAGCGTTATAAACAGAAATATCCACCTCTATATCGCGGCCTGTATATCAATCCCGAAACCCACAGAATAAACTGGGAGCGCATGGTAGATAACCGCAGCCGTGTTGACGTTAAATTCCGTTATGATCGCTTTCCTCTGTATCTCGATGAAATCATGCTGGATTTCGTAAAACTGCTCTATGAACGCACACGAATTGAAGGAATTCGACAACTTCGTGATCTTATTATAAAGCTCAAGGAATTTTCTCCAGACCGGGACAGTGAAACTTCCGACAGATTTTTCAAGAAACTGGAAAAAGTTCTGAGAGTCTGAAACTATTCCGCATCTATCAGGCGCGACTCTTCAAGGCCGGTATCTTTCTGAAATTTTTCGAAGTAATGAATGGCTTCCTGATGGCGGATGAATACACCGCTTCTCAGTGCGTAAAGCACCCTTCCGTCCGGCTTCTTTATGGTGGTTATGTGCAGGTCGTTTTTATATGCAGGGAATGACTCATTAAGCTCATTCAGGCGGGTCATGGCAGCTTCAAATGTTTCGTAATTTGCAATTTCGACAGTATAAAGGTCGTCGCGGCTCAAAGCCTGCCGCTTTTCATATTCGCTGCTGCTGCGCCCTGAGTGAGAGCAGGCCATGAGTGACAGCAGCAGAATCAGCAGAAAAATCGGCGTTTCTGCTGCGCGGTATGAGAACCTTGAGTTTTTTTCCGGCATCTTCGGAGTCGCTCTTTTTATAATTTTCGATGTCGGCAGAATATCTCACCCGGAACTTGATTTCAAGTCGAAATAAGTTTGCGCGATTTGCATCGAAAGGCTTTACAATATGTCACAGCCAACTTATGATTCGGCAGTCGAAAGCGCAATGGGGCGTTTTTCAGGGAGACAGGCCATGAAGAAAACAGGGGTTTCAGAGCAACTTTCAAGTTTTCTGCGCGATTTCTGGGGCAAGCCGGGCGCCATCTGGCACGACGCCGAACTGAGTATTCAGAAAATGGTGGCGCGTTTTGTCGAAGGTGGAAGACTGACCCAGGAACAGGGACGTTCTCTGATTAACGAGCTGGTTGGCAAAGTTCAGAATAATCAGAACCTGTGGGAAAAAGGCGTCGATAAATTCATAAGCGAAAGAATCCCGCGTGTCTCGTCGCCCGAAAAAGATGAGCTTGCGGCGTTGCGTCACAGGGTTAATACGCTTATCGACCGCGCCGACGAACTTGAAGAAAAGCTTGTATTTCTGAGGAAAACAGGCGAAAAGAAACCTGCTGATGAATAGTCTGTGCGGTACATATGCTGCCGGAAACTATACTCCAGCCAGAGTTGGTGTGAAGGGTGTGCGTTATCCGGTGAAACTGCGGACCCGTTCCGGGGCCTTGCTGGATACCATCGCTTCTGTGGATGTGCAGGCCGGGCTTCCAGGACGTTCAGATTTTGATGAGCTGTACAGAGTCGGTGCCGCTTTTATGGACTGCCGTGATGGAATAGACGTGAGAACCATAAGGCCGGTTCTTGAAGAAATGCGTTTAAAGCTTGGAGCCGATTCTATTTGTGTGAGCATACGTTTTCCGTATTTTATACAGAAATCAGCTCCGGTCAGTGGCGTCAAATCTTCTATGGACTACGATTGCGCCCTGTCAGGCATGGTTAATTCATGCGGCGAATGGAGCCTGCGTGTTTCACTGTCAGTGCCGGTATCGACAGTCTGTCCGTGCTCGAAAGAAATTTCGGCTTTCGGTGCGCACAATCAGCGTGGAATGGTCCGGCTCGAAGTCGCCCCGTTGCGCCTTCTGTGGCTGGAAGACCTTATTTCTCTTGTGGAAGAAAGCGCGTCATG
>JAKQSH010000070.1 GCA_029570245.1 Deltaproteobacteria bacterium
CGAACTGGCCGAAAAAGCCGGTTATTCCAGGGCGCTTCTGGCGCAGATCGAAACCGGCAAAGCCGATCCGTCGCTTTCCACTATCGTCAGTCTGGCGGATGCGCTCAATATCAGTCCGTTCCTTCTGCTTCTGGGCGACAACGATTTCGGTCTTCTTGTCGAAATGTCGGAAGAACTTCAGATCGGCTGAGCAGTATTTATTACCGTGCCGACGGCCATGCCTAACTGCGTCTGCTTCCGCATGCTGCCGGACTTCGGATTCCGTTGGTCTGTCCATTATGGTTCAATTTGAATGAGGCGGCATTTTCATGCCGCCTTTTTTTCTGCAATTTCTTCTTTTTCGGTATATAATGTTTCGTCCGAAAGATATTGTTAGACATGAGGGCGGGGATTTATTAAAATTCACCTTCACTTACAGTGAGTTGCGGTATTGAGGTTCAAAAACAGGAAAAGTAATGAGAGTCTCCTGTCCCAGATGTAAAAATTCTATCAGGATTGACGATGTCGGTACTGATGGTCTGTCGAGGGTTGTGTGCCAGACATGCGGCGCAAAGCTCGAAATCAACATCAGAAAGAAATCCAGGTCTGATGTGAAGGAGAGCATTTCCGGTCCGGCTTCTGAACCGGTGCCTGAAGAGTCGCTTGAGCAATTGGCCGACAGGCAGGATTTCGAGACTGTGGACGATAATACATCTGAAGTTCAGAAGAAAATGTCTGAAGAGCCGGAAGAGATTTCTGCGGATGATTTGAATCGCGAAGTGTCGGAAGATGATATCGAGAACAAATCCGAGCCGGAACCTGATTTCTCTGCATCCGACGCGCCAGCTCCTGATCCTCGCCGCCGGGCTGTTCTGGAGCAGTATCGCGCTGAATGGAAAAAACGCATTTCCGAGGATGAACGCAGACGTAAAGAGTCAGTTCAACTCAGCGCCCGCAGGCATAAATCAGAACAGCGCCGCCATCATTTCAAGAATATCATGGTGCTTGTCGCATACATTGCGGCTTTTTCGGCTCTGGCTGTTTTTCTTCTGCAGAAGTGATCCGATACGTTTTTTGTAATAAGCGACCCGCAGGCAGACGCGGGTATGTTCTGAAAGAGTGGATGAAATGACAATTACCTGTCCAAATTGCCGCACCGATTTCACTTCAAACAAACTCTCCACCGAGAAAGTCAACGTGGTTCTATGTCCACGCTGCGGGATGGTTTTTCCGTATACAGTGAAGCAATCCTCAAATGCGATTGCCTCAGTGGCGCCGACTCCGCTCATTTCTGAGGTAATTACCGCGCCTGCAAAGAAAAAAAACATCGCAGCATTGTTCGACAGCAACCTTTCTTCTGGGAGCGAGGATTTTCTGCGCCTGAAGGAAATTGAAGAAAAACGCGAAATTCTGAGGCGCGAGCGCGAGTTGCGTTATGAACAGAAGGCGCTTGAATATCGTCTCAGGCTTCTGGAAGAAAAGGAGCGTCTTGAGCTTCGCGAATCTGAACGGCGTCGTGCGCTGGAAGCGATGGAAGGTTTTGTTCGCGTTACATCGGTGACTGTATCTGCGGAAAAAAATCCGGCGCAGCCTGTAGCAGAAGCAGAACTGAAAAAAATTTCCGCCGTTCATGGCTCAATTGGAACTGCCGAACCGGAAACGCCTGCTGTAATAAATGCAATCGACGAAGCGGCAGCGCCGCTTGATTCATTTGTTGCTGAGAGCGAACCGTCTCAGGCTGCATTCGAGTTCGAGAAAACGACGGCTGCTCAAACCGTCAAACCGTCGGAGGCCGTTATCGGAGAGTCTTTGAATATTGCCGATTCGGCTGAAGAAGTTGTGCTCGAAACGGAATCTGTCGAATCCGCCTCTGAATTCCTGTCTGGAGAACCTCCTGCTGAAACTGGAGAAGAGCTTAAGATTGAGTCTGACGAGAAAGTCCCGGCGGAAGAAATTATCGGCAAAAGTTCTGCCGCATCCGAAGAAGCCTTGACGGAAGCTGTTACAGAAGATTCGCTACCCGTAATTGCAGTTGAAGCTGAAGCTGAAAATTGTAGTGTTCAGGATACTGTCAAAGAGGAATATGCCCTTGTCGAAGAAGAATATGAGGCGGTCGTTGTAGCATTTGAAGACGGCGAAGATGAGGAAGAAACAGCAGTTGAAGTGCGGCTTATAGACGACTCAGAGGAAAATTCTGAATTTGCCGGAAGCCGTTTGGTCGAAAAAGATACTGCAGCGGAATTACCGGAAGAAGGCGCGGCTGAAACACTTTCTGATGTTGCCGCCGTCGTTGAACGTGTGCGACTCATCGAAGAGGAGGCCTGCCGGAAGGATTCCGATATTCAGCCCGAATCCATCGAAACGGCGGCGGCAGCAGACGAAGTGCCGCTTGCCGAAGCGCCTTATTACGCCAGTGGCGAAACCGTTACCGAGCACGGCCTGGCCCGTGTGATAGTCACTGGAGTCAAACTGCTCGATGAAGAGGCGCCTGCCGAAGACGCCGCGAAAGAAGAGCAGGATGTTGTAGACAGTTTCTTCGCTCAGGTTGAGGATGAGGCTGAACGTGTCTCTGACGGTGACCTCGAAGCGTCTTTAAAGGCCGATGTCGATCAGGTGGTTTCTGAAATTGAGGGTATGGAATTTGACGGTGCTGCTTCGGCAGAATCTTTCGGACATGCTGATGCTGCGGATGAAGTGGCGTCTGAATATCTGCCGTCCGAAGACGAATCTCAATCCACAGAGGAAGAATCGCCTGCAATTATTGCGGCAGAAGAAACTTTGCCGGAGAAAATTGAAGCTGTTGCCGAAGAGTCCGTTGAGAAAAAAAACGCTGAGCCGGAGTTCGTTGTCCGTCCGGTAGACTTGAGCCCGGAAGAAATTCAGCTTCGCCAGGAACAGGAAAGAGCCCGTCGCCGCGCCACGCAGCAGTTTTATTCGAGCCAGTTCAAAAACATAAAGATGCAGCGCGATATTGAGCGTCGTATTCTTGAAGAAAAAGAAAAACTGGCTGCTGAAGCGGCGGAGCAGAAAAATCCCGCCGGAACCGAACTGAGCCGCATGAAGCGCAATCTTCAGATCGGCGCGGCGCTGTTCGCTGTTCTTATTGTAGCTCAGGTTCTCATCTATATATTCGGCAGGGGCAATTGATCCCCCCGGTGCATCTGGTATTCCACGGACACCTTAAAGTTGCTGCCCGGCAATGATTCTTCTCCTTTGCCTGATTCTTGATTGACCCTGTCTGTTTAATCTATATCATGTATCGTTCTCTGCGGGCGTTTTCTTCCGCCTGTAAGATGCATGTGTTTCCTTATAGTTATGGCGGTGTCGTAATGCCGGACAGACCGAAGGCTGTAAATCTTACCGAAATGTCGCTTAACCGGGCGCTTATGCGTATGGCATTGCCGACTATCGGCTGGATGATTATTGAATCGCTGTTCAATATCGTTGATGCCTTCTGGGTAGGCAAGCTTGGTGCGCAGGCGTTTGCCTCAGCTTCGGCAGCATCTTTTGTTCTGTGGATGCTGTTTGCATTTTCGGATATTGCGGCTGTGTCCGCCAATGCACTCACTGCTCAGTCGGTCGGAGCCGGACGTTTCGAAGATGTACCGCAGCATTTCTGGCGTTGTGCGCAGGTAACAATTCCGACTGGACTTTTCTTCGGGCTGGTTTTCTATCTGTTCAGTCCGACTCTTTTCAGTTGGCTGGGTCTTGAAAAACCGGTATCTGACGGTGCCTGGGAATATCTTCTTCCCTGGCTGCTGGGTTTGCCTCTTGTGTTTTTTGTAGCTGTTATTATAGCTGTTTTTAGAGGAAGCGGAGACGCCAGAACTCCGATGCTGCTTATGTTTATGATGGTAGTTCTTAACGCACTGCTCGATCCTGTGTTTATTTTCGGAATGGGGCCGTTTCCGGCTTTAGGTCTGGCCGGTGCTGCCTGGGTCAGTGTATTCTGTCATCTTGTACTTCTTGTGTGCGCTCTGGCGGTTATGAAAAGGCGTCATCTGCTGCCGTGTTCCGGCGGAGGATTCTCGATGTTTGTCCCCGACTTCGATTATTTCAGGCGTATCGTTTTCACCGGTTTGCCTGTTGCATTGAACGGGGCGTTCTTCAGCCTAATATATATAGGGCTTACCGGAGTAATTTCTTCTTTCGGCTCGGTTGCCGTTGCTGCCGTCGGAATGGGGCACCGCATAGAATCTTTTCCGTGGTTCTTCTGCTACGGCTTTTCCATTGCTGCGGCAAGTATGGTCGGACAGTATATCGGAGCCGGGCGTATTCAGGATGCCGTCGGAGCAGTATGGCGCGCCGCTGTTATCGCTTCCGTATTTGTAGCTGTCTTTATCGTGGCGATTCTGTTCTTTGCGGAAGAAGCAGTCGGGATATTCATAAACGATCCGTCCGTCATCGCCGAATCTGGCGTTTACCTGCGTATTGTGGCTGTAAGCTGGGCAGTCGGAATGTTCGAGATCGTTCTGTCCGGTGCATTTTCCGGTTCAGGGCACACTCTGCCTCCTATGCTGGTGGGAATTCCTCTGACCGCGTTGCGTATTCCTGTAGCTTACATACTGGCCGTAACGCTTGGCTGGGGAGCTGCCGGCGTATGGTTCGCCATCGGTATAACTTCGGTTGCCAAAGGAGCTCTGATGCTGGTGCTTTTTCTGAAGGGAGGCTGGAAAAAATCCCGTCTGATAAAAAGCTTTGCATGAGCAGTTCAGTGTGGGAGTGTCTTTTCCGCCAGACCGTCTATCGCTTTCAGTATAACAAGCAGATGTTCCAGTTCGTCCAGACGCAGCATGTTTGGCCCGTCGCTTAACGCCTGTCGCGGATTGTCGTGAACTTCGAGAAAAATCGCGTCTATTCCGACTGCGCAGGCGGCCTTTGCCAGATAAGGAACGAAGTGCGCTTCTCCGCCAGAAACGCCCTCTCCGGCGCCAGGAAGCTGAACACTGTGCGTTGCGTCGAAAACCACGGGTGCGAAACTGCGCATTATTACCAGCGAACGCATGTCGCTTACCAGTCGATTGTAGCCGAAGCTTGTGCCGCGCTCGGTGAGTATCAATTTGTCGTTGCCTGCGTCTGTCGCTTTCGACATGACTTCGGCCATGTCCTGCGGGGCCATCCATTGTCCTTTTTTAATATTGATCGCTCTGCCGGTTGCCGCCGCTGCAAGCAGCAGATCGGTCTGTCGGCAGAGAAAAGCCGGAATCTGCAGAACGTCGGCAACTTCGGCGACGGGTGCAGCCTGATGTGCTTCGTGAATGTCGGTCAACACCGGTGCGCCGGAAACTTCAGCCGCTTCGGCAAGTATCTTCAATCCTTCGTCCAGACCGGGACCGCGATATGATTTTCCGCTGGAGCGGTTGGCTTTGTCGAACGACGCCTTGAAGATGAATGGCATTCCGCAGCGCGCGGCAATGGATGCGATGCTTTCGGCCATCATCAGGCAGTGGTCGCGGCTTTCGATTACACAGGGACCGGCGATAAGCACAAGCGGATTGTTGCAGCCTATCGAAATATCGCGAACCTTCACCGGATTCATTTTCCGGCCTCCTTTGCGGCAAGCATTTCGCGGGCTTTTTCCAGATCGTGCGCAGTGTTAATAGAGAGCGGGCTGTTTCCTGTTTCCAGCATGCTGATTTTTATTCCATTTTCCAACGCACGCAGTTGTTCGAGCTTTTCGGCTTTTTCGAGCGGCGACTGCTGCAACTCAGAATAACGCAGCAGAACGTCACGCCTGAAGGCATAAGCTCCGATGTGAATATATCTGTTCGAGATTTCGCCTCCATATGGAATCGGCGAACGCGAGAAATACAGGGCGCGGTTCTGCGTGTCGCATACCACCTTGA
>JAKQSH010000086.1 GCA_029570245.1 Deltaproteobacteria bacterium
CTAACCGACGACACCATCACCGCCGATCTGGTTAAGCGCGAAGGCGAGTAACAAAACATATAAGTGGTGCGGAGAAAAATTCCGAAAAAGAAGCGCGGCTGCTTTTTTGCTGCTATCATGCTCATCATTGCGGTATGTAAATGAAGGAGTATTTCATGCAGAATGTAAAAAAAGTGCTGGTTCTGACTGCTCACGCCGACGATTGCGAGTTCTTCGCCGGTGGTTTTGTGGCTTCTCTTGCTGCCGCCGGCGCTGAAGTTACAGAAGTTATCTGCACCGACAACGGACGCGGCAGTTTCGAGCTGCCGACAACCGAGCTTGTCAGTGCCAGTCGCGACAGAGAAGCCCGTGAGGCTGCGGCGGTTATGGGCAAGAAGGAAGTTGTTTTCCTGGGTTATCCCGACGGTTTTCTGGATGAACTGCCCAAAAACGAGCTGCGCCGTATTTTTATGGAACATATCCGCCGCGTGAAGCCGGATATCGTGCTGAGCTTCGACCTTTCGGCTCCTTTCGAGCCGCACCCCGATCACAGGCATGTTGCGGCGGCTGCTACAGAGGCGGTGGCTTTCGCCAATCTGCCGCTGTATCACCCTGAGCAGATTAAAGACGGTCTGGAACCGCACCTGGTTCCTTACCGCTACTGGTTCGCAAAAAATGACGCGATGGTCAACCGCGTAGAAGATGTCTCAGCTTCGATAGACACAAAAATAAAAGCTCTCTGCGCACATAGAAGCCAGATGCGCGCCATGATGACCGACATAAAAATGGCGATCAGTGCCACCGGCAAACACCAGCAGTTTCTGCCGTTTCTTGATGAGGACAACTACGCCCCGGCAGTCGATTTTATGATTAAAGCCTGGGCTGCATCTGTTGGCGCAAAGGCTGGTTTCGAATATGGTGAGGCCTTCCGTTATGAGGAAGCAGGCGATCTTTTCGGCAAGGCTGAATAAACTGATGCCGGATGATTTGTCTTTCAATGATATGCTTTCTTATGCTAAAAATGCAGTATATGGTGAAGTAAGCTAAAACTCAAAGGAGGATTGAATATGGAAAAGCATGTGGCTCTGGTTCTGCTCAATAACCGTCACGTTTCAGCAGTGGAGGTTCAGAAAGTGCTGACTTCCTGGGGATGCAGCATAAAAACCCGTCTCGGTCTGCACGGCGGAGTACAGAACGCCTGCTCGGAAGACGGTCTGCTTTTTCTGGAACTGGCAGGCGAAAAAGCCGAGCATGAGAAGCATATTGCCGAGCTTAACGCCATTCCTGGTGTAGATGCCAAGCTGGTTGCGCTTACCCTTAAATAATTGTTTTTATATGCTTGCCGCCGGCTGAAAGGCTGGCATAATTACCGGCCAGTAAAATCAGGCCGGTTTTTTTATGTCCGGCATTCAGCTCAAATGAAAACGGGAGTAAATAAATGAAGAATCGTTCCAATTTTTTCCTTGCTGCGTGTGTAATGCTCTTTTCTGCAATGTTGCTGTCTGCCTGCGGCGGTGACGATTCTCTGCCGGGCGACGGCGATTTCAACGGATACAACGACGATGCCATTTATTATGATGTGGTGACGACCATAAAATACAAGTATCAGCAGCCTGGCGTGGAAGATTGCCCGGTGAGCCTCGCCACTTACGAAGCGACGTTGCGCTACACCATGCCGAACCGCGAGTATCTGCAGGACGGTTGCGGCGAGGAATACGACGGCATTCTGCATGTTCTGTGCGGCAACGAAAGCACTTCGCTGGAAGTTCTGTCGTCCAACAACGGCGCAGAGTGGGAAAGCGGCGATGTCACGACGCGTGGAGATTTCCTCAGCGTTTTCCGCAAGGATGGTAAAACCTGGCTAGATTTCGACTTCAGCGCTTCGTCGGACACCTACTCCGATCCGAACTGTTCCGGCGAAGAAACCAGCACGAATGTAAACGCCAACACCGTCATTTTCCGTGAGGAAGGCGATGATTATATTCCGTTTGAAGGTGAAGTCGATATGAGTCTGGGACAGGATTTCACCTGGAAAAAGACTTCGGTCAGCGACGATCAGTGCGACCTCGGATGCATTCATACTACTGAAGTCGAAGTTCATTTCATTCCTCAACAGTAAGTGTTTGCTTTGCGGCCTCTGCCATTGCAACGCCGATGAATTTTGTTGCCGCTTTTTGCAGGGCGGCGTTATAGTGGCCCGGTCTGGAGGACATCCCCGGACCGGCTTTTATTATCTGTGTGGAGAAAAGCGATTATGGACGCCGTATCTGACAGACTTTCGTGGATAGAAACCGACGCTTCGGCGCTTAAGCACAACGTGCAGACTTTCAAACGTCTTGTCGGTTCTCAACGCCGTCTGCTGGTAGTTGTAAAGGGCAATGCATACGGCCACTGCATGATTCCGTGCGCGCGCATTGCAGTTGAATCAGGTGCGGACTGGCTGGGTGTTTTCAACATTCAGGAAGCTCTGGCTCTGCGGCTGGCGAAAATAGAAGCGCCGATTCTGGTTTTCGGACCGACTCCGCAGGGAATGCTTGAAGATGCCGCCCGCAGGTCAATCAGCATTACGGTCGGTTCGCCTTATGCCGTCCAGCAGATATTGGATTCCGGTGTCGGCGGCCTGAAAGTTCATCTCAAAATCGAAACAGGCACCAACCGTCAGGGTTTTCAGGTTCAGGACTTCGCCGTGATACCGCGCCTGCTTTCGAACGGCAAAGTTGAAATTGAAGGTATGTACACTCACTTTGCCGACATCGAAGATACAACCGATCACAGCTACGCCGAAGAACAGCTGGCTCGATTTGTGTCTGCCGCCGAAGTGCTGAAGCCGATGGGTGTAAACCCGCCGATAAAACACAGTGCATGCTCTGCTGCGACCATACTGTTTCCTGACACTTATTTTGACATGGTTCGCCTTGGTATTGCCGCTTACGGCATGTGGCCCAGCAAAGAAACGCTGGTTTCTGCGCGCCAGCTGCAGCGGGAAAATATCGCACTGAAGCCGGTTATGACATGGAAAACGCGTATCAGTCAGATAAAAAATCTTGAACCCGGCGAATTCGTCGGTTACGGACGAACGTTCAAAGCCACACGCAGAATGCGTCTGGCGATTATTCCGGTGGGCTATGCCAACGGCTATGACCGAGGCATTTCGAACAACGGCTATGTGCTGGTGAACGGAATGCGTGCCGCCATCTGCGGGCGCATTATGATGAACATGAGCTGTATTGATGTTACCGACGTCCCGGATGCGGGCGAGGGTGCGGAAGTTGTTCTGCTTGG
>JAKQSH010000153.1 GCA_029570245.1 Deltaproteobacteria bacterium
AGCACCTGCGCTCGAATCTGCCCGAAATATCGAAGTTCACCTTCTTCTACGCCGACAAGACACTGGCCGACCGCGCGCTTGCTGCCGGCGGCGGGTTCCTGGTGGGCGGCGACAATTACGGACAGGGTTCAAGCCGTGAACATGCCGCGCTGGCTCCGCACCAGATCGGCGTCAAAGCTGTTCTGGCAAAAAGCTTCGCGCGCATTCACAAGGCCAATCTTATCAATGTCGGCATAGTGCCGATCGAATGCGACACCGATCTTATCGACCGTGACGACGAACTCGCCATAGACATTACCGATCTCAGCGGCAAGCTGACGGTGAAGAATGTGTCGAAGGGTTCCGATATTCCGGCGAAGGTGGTGTTGAGCGGTCGGGATGTCGATATGATTCGAGCCGGCGGCCTTCTGGCCTATACGAAAAACAGATAGAAGCAAAACGTAACTGAAGCCTTGAAACTTGCAGCAGACGCCATGTGGCCGCCTCTTTAAAAAAGAGGCGGCTGGGTGTGTCCCTCTGAGTATGGTATTGTACCGTTCTTGCAGGGAACGCGGCGCCATGTGATGGCGCTCATCGCCGGTGCGGGTTGCCGTTGCTGATGTTTCGACATGGAATGTTTTTGAGTTTCCGACGTGTTTTGTACGTTTTAAACATTTTTACGGATTTTCAGGAGGAACCATGAGCAAAATAGTGCTTAAGAATGTACTCGTAGAGATCGACGGCGATGAAATGACGCGCGTGATCTGGCAGATGATAAAGGAAAAGCTGCTTTTTCCTTACATCGACCTGAATCTCGAATATTACGATCTGCATGTCAAGAACCGTGACAACACCGACGATCAGGTGACGACCGACTGTGCCAACGCCATCATCAAACACGGCGTGGGCGTCAAATGCGCTACAATTACACCGGACGCCGACAGAGTGAAAGAGTACAGTCTCAAAAAAGCCTGGCGTTCGCCTAACGGCACCATCCGCGCCATTCTTGACGGCACCGTGTTCCGTACGCCGGTGATGGTAAACAATATTCCGCCGGCTGTTCTTTCGTGGAAAAAGCCGATAACCATCGCCCGTCACGCGTTCGGCGACATTTACAAGGCCACCGAATCTCTGGTTAAAGGCCCGGCCAAAGTCGAACTTACCATTACCGACGCCAACGGCGTGCATTCGCATGTAATCAACGAGTTCAAGGGTGACGGAATCGTTCTGGGCATGTTCAATACCGACAAGTCGATCCGCAGCTATGCTAAAGCCTGTATCAAATACGCCATTTCTGAAAAAATCGAACTCTGGTTCGGCGCTAAGGATACCATAGCCAAGGTGTACGACGGTCGTTTCCGCGACATCTTCATGGAGGAAGTCGAAGAGGCCAGGGCCGAGCTTGATGCCGCCGGCGTGAACTTCCGCTATCTGCTCATCGACGACGCCGTGGCTCAGATTATGAAACATCCCGGCGGAGTGTTGTGGGCTTGCAAAAATTACGACGGAGACGTATTCTCCGACATGGTTGCCGCCGGCTTCGGTTCACTGGGCATGATGACCTCTGTTCTGGTTTCGCCCGACGGCAAATTCGAATACGAAGCGGCGCACGGCACCGTCAGACGGCATTACATGGAACACCTTAAAGGCAATGCAACCAGCACCAACTCCGTAGCCAGCATTTTCGCCTGGACCGGCGCCATTCGCAAACGCGGTGAACTCGACGGTGTGAAAGATGCTGTTGATTTTGCGAACAAGCTTGAGGCCAGCGTAATTGAATGCATCGAGTCCGGCATTATGACCAAGGACTTGGTGTTCCTGGCGCAGCCCAAGCCTGAGAAACATGTTAATACGGCGGAATTTCTTGGGGCAGTTGCCGGGAAACTTGCCGAGAAACTGAACAATTAGCAATCGCACTTGATTTGGGAAGGAGGATCAGTATGGCGCATCGAGCAATACGAGAAGCCGATGCCAAACGGCTGTTGAGCCGTTCGCTGAAGGCACAGGGATTCTTCAAGGAGTACCTGCGTTCTATCGGTGTAGATGCGAGCACGGATCTGGAAACTCTTCCGCGTTCATATCCATGGCTGGCAGGTGGACATCTTGTCGTTAAACCGGACATGCTTTTCGGTAAGCGCGGCAAGAAAAACATGGTACAGCTTGATATCAGCTGGACCGATGCCAAGAAGTTTCTGAAGGCCAACATTGGCAAAAAGGAAAAAGTAGACGGTAAAGAAGGCAAGCTTGACCACTGGATAGTTGAGCCTTTTGTGCCGCACAAAGAGGAATTCTATCTTTCCATTCGTGCTTCCAACGGCAGTGATACGCTGATGTTCTCACCAATGGGCGGGATCAACATCGAATCCAACAAAGATTCTGTCAAAACCATGGAAGTTCCGGTCGGAGAAGGCTTCGATGTAGAAACGCTTAAAGAAAAGCTGCTTGTCGGCGTCAAGGACAAGGTGCTGAAAGAGCATCTGGCGGATTTCATCATGCATGTCAACAAATTCTTTGTTGATTACGATCTTGTCTCTCTTGAAATGAATCCGTTTACCTACACTCAGGAAAAAACGTTGCGTCCGTTGGACCTGCGCGTTGTTCTTGATGATACCGCAGCGTTCCAGCAGCAGGCCAACTGGGGCAAGGATTTCAGCTTCCCGGAGGCTTTCGGAACGGTTAAGGGTAAAGAAGAACAGTACATTGCAGAACTGGATGCCAAGACAGGCGCCAGTCTGAAGCTGAAAATTCTGAATCCTGAAGGCCGTATCTGGACAATGGTCGCAGGTGGCGGCGCCTCGGTAATTTATGCCGACACCATCGCAGACCTGGGACATGCCGATGAGATGGCGAACTACGGTGAATACTCAGGCAACCCAAACCGTGAAATGACGCGAGAGTACGCTCGCACCATTCTTGAGGCAATGACCCGTAATCCCGATAAAAAAGGCCGTCCGAAAATTCTGCTTATCGGTGGCGGTGTGGCCAATTTTACGGATGTCGCAAAAACTTTCGACGGTATAATTGACGCCATTCGCGAATACAAAACAGCGATTCAGAAATCGAAAGTTAAAATCTTTGTGCGTCGCGGAGGCCCGAATTACAAAGAGGGTCTGCGAATGATGCGCAATCTGGGCGAAGAACTCAAAATTCCCATCGAAGTCTACGGCCCTGAAACGCACATGACCTACATCGTGCGTAAAGCCCTGGAACAATAAGGGGGTATGAAAATGGCCACAAAAAAGACAAGCAGTGCCAAGTTGTTCAGCGATAAAACCCAGTCGATAATTTACGGGGTGCAGACCGCCGCCATCCAGCGCATGTTGGATTTCGATTTCGTGGTACGCAGAAGCACTCCTTCGGTAGTTGCCGTAGTTGATAAGACCAGTACCGGATATCACAAGGTGTTTTTCGGTGAAAAAGAAATTCTGCTGCCGATTTATAGAACTATCGAAGGTGCAGCAAAAAAACATCCAGAAGCCGATGTGCTCATCAACTTCGCTTCATTCCGTCAGGCTTATGTGACTTCCATGGAAGCATTGCAGCAGCCCAGCATCAGAACCGTAGCCATAATCGCCGAAGGCGTCCCGGAGCGCAGTGCTCGCATGTTGCGCAAACGCGCACTGGAACTCGGCAAATGGATAATCGGACCCGCCACCGTCGGCGGTCTGCGTGCCGGCGCATTCAAAATCGGAAATTCCGGCGGCACCATCGAAAACATCATTGACTCCAAGCTGCATCGTCCCGGATCGGTCGGTTTCGTCTCCAAATCGGGCGGCATGTCCAACGAAATGTTCAACGTCATCGCCCAGAACACCAACGGTATCGTTGAAGGTATCGCCATCGGAGGCGACCGCTTCGCAGGTTCCACTTTGATTGAACATCTGTTGCGCTTCGAGAAAGATTCAGAAATCAAAATGATGGTCGTTCTCGGAGAAGTTGGCGGAACGGAAGAATATCGAATTGCCGACGCAATCAAAGAAGGCAGAATCAAGAAGCCTGTCGTTGCCTGGGTCACCGGAACCTGTTCCGAGTATATGCCGAAAGACCTGCAGTTCGGTCACGCCGGCGCTCTGGCAGAAGGTGAGAATGAAACCGCCAAAGCCAAAAACAAAGCCTTGCGTGATGCCGGAGCAATCGTTCCTGACAGCTTCGACGATTACGATGTGAAGATTCGCGAAACATACGAGGCTCTGGTCAAAAAGGGTACAATCAAACCGGCAGAGGAACCGCCGATTCCCAACCTGCCCATGACATACGCCGAAGCCCGCAAGGCTCATCAGGTGCGCAAGCCTGCCAACATTGTCTGTACTATCTCCAACGATTCCGGCGATGAACTCACTTATCTCGGCACCCAGATTTCGAAGATTATCCGCGAAAATTATACCCTGGGCGACATTATAGGCATGCTGTGGTTGCGCAAGCGTCTGCCTGAATGGGCGACGCAGTTCATCGAAAAGGTTCTGATTATTACCGCCGATCACGGCCCCTGTGTTTCGGGTGCACATAACGCCATCGTTGCAGCCCGTGCCGGCCGCGACCTGGTAAGCTCGCTGGCATCCGGTATTCTTACCGTCGGTCCGCGCTTCGGTGGTGCCATCGACGGCGCGGCCAAGCACTTCAAGGCCGGTTGGGAAAACGATATGAAGCCGGAAGTTTTTGTCGAAGACCTGAACTCCAAGGGCATCAAAATTCCCGGAATCGGTCACCTGGTGAAATCGGCGCAGAACCCCGATATGCGCGTTGAGCTTCTTAAAAAGCTGGCAAAGAAAAGCTTCCCGGCAACCGAGTGCCTGAATTTCGCGCTCAAAGTCGAAAAGGTTACTCTGCAGAAGCGCAACAACCTCATTCTTAACGTTGACGGCTGCATCGGAATTCTCATGGTAGACCTGCTGCTCGGATGCGGTTTCAGCAACGAAGAGATCAACACGATTATAGACAACGGCACACTGAACGGGCTTTTCCTGCTTGGACGCTCCATCGGTATGATCGGGCATATTCTCGATCAGAAGCGCCAGAAGTCCGGGCTGTATCGTCATCCTTATGACGATGTGCTTTTCCTGGACGACATCGCTGAGTATTGATCGCCACTTGAATCGGCTTTATAAAAAGAATGCGCGCCCTTCGGGCGCGCATTCTTTTTACTGCAGTAGCATCTTGTTATTATTCACATTCAGCAATCAGCTGATTTTCTGCTGCTTCATTGTTGCACGGATCGACGAAATCGAATTCCTTACCCTGCTGCGGGCCATCTTTGCAGATGCATTTTCCGGCAGATTCTCTCATTTCTGAGCATGAATATGAAACCGAGCTTTCCATATCGCTGCTGTAACCGGAACAACCCTGACACTTGAAATCTTCGTAACGGGAATCGTCTTCGGCATGGATCAGTTCCGACCATTGCTGTTGAAATGCTTTTGCTCCTTCGGCGGCGCATTGTTCTTCACACGCGTTGCCTTCTTCCAGCAGAAAACTTATGTCGCATGTGTCACCGATTTCGGCATTGACGCATTCGGAGCAGATATTTGCAGCATCAACTTCTTCCTGCGAAAACGCACTGTATAGATCGCCGCACATGGACAGACATGAATTCTGCGCTTTTTCGGCATCGGCATATTCACACCCGCTGCATTCGGCATAAAGATGACAGGCCATCCGACAGGTGGCGCTTGTTTCTCCTTCTGAATCGTCGGAGGCGCAGGCACTTAGAGCAAATGTGGTCAACACCATAACAAACGGCAGTAAATATGGATTCTTAGCTTTCATTTCAATTCCCTCCCTGACGTGTTGTTTTACTGATGAAGCCACTCCCATGGAAATGATTTGTCGTAGATCGTAGATTATGGAAATTTGATCAATTATACATGCATAGGGATTAGATCGCAATATTCTGCAGGCAATCATTCTTTATTGCACTATATATCATTTCCGTCGGGGAAATGTGTTTCGCATTCTCGATAGCTGCATATCTTGACTGAGTCACCGACACGCAGTATTCTTCCATCTGAAGAAAAATCGGGCATATGGATAAAAATATCATGGCCATATTTCAATATGAAGACAGAGTTCCTCTTGTTTCAGAGCACTGCTATATTGCCGAGTCCGCAGAAATTATCGGGGATGTTCGTCTTGGTCAGGGTTGTTATGTAGGGCCGGGGGCCATTGTTCGCGGCGATTACGGAACGATTATCATCGGGGAAAACTCGGCTGTCGAAGAAGGTGTTATCATGCATGCCAGACGTGGCGAAGTCTGCACTGTCGGAAACTGGGTAACGCTTGGTCACGGAGCTGTAATTCACAATGTATTGAAAATTCACGATTACGCCGTCATAGGGATGAATTCTGTTGTGAGCGATTATGCGGTTGTCGGCGAATGGGCGGTAACAGGAGAGGGCTCGGTTGTTCCTAACCGCCACGAAATTCCTGCAGGAGCAATCGCCGTCGGAGTTCCGGCGCATGTGATTGGTCATGTGGATGATGCTTTACGTGAAAAATGGATGAATTCCAAGCGAATTTATGTCGATCTGGCTCACAACAATAGACAACGGCTGAGACGTATCGGATGAAAAGCTGCAATCCTATAACACCATAAACAGAAGTATGAACTGGAAGGAGCTTGACTGATGACAGCGCTCGACAGATACTTCAGATTGTCTGAACTTTCCACCAGTATTAAAACGGAGTTCACTGCCGGAACTACGACTTTTCTTACGATGGCCTACATAATTTTTGTGCAGCCGGCGGTTCTGGCTATCGCCGGAATGCCGTATGAAGGCGTTTTTCTGGCAACATGTCTTTCATCGGCACTGGCATGTATTCTTATGGGAATTCTGGCACGTTATCCGATAGCTCTTGCGCCCGGTATGGGTGAAAATTTCTTTTTTGTTTTTTCTGTTGCTCTGGCCAATATCGGTGGAACACAGGTCGGCTGGAAAGCCGGACTGGCGGTAGTTTTCATTTCCGGTCTTCTGTTTATTCTGTTGACGCTTTTCCGCGTGCGTGAAATGATCCTCGGCGCCGTGCCGCCGGGATTGCGCTATGCATTCGGAGTCGGTATCGGACTTTTCATCGCATACATCGGCCTGATGCACGCCGGATTGGTTGTAATTGATCCTGTAAGTCGTATGCCGCGTATGGGAAATTTCAACTCCACCCCGACTGCTCTGGCCGCCATCGGCCTGATTTTTACCGCCGTACTCAGCGCACGTCGCATCCGTGGCGCCGTATTGTGGGGAATTCTGTTCACTGCCTTCATCGGTCTGCTGATCGGTGTGGTTGAGTGGAAAGGTATTGTTTCTCTGCCGCCGGCAGATTTCTCGACTTTTCTTGCCTTCGATTTCGCACGAGTCTTTACGCATTTCGATTTTCTGACACTGATTCTAATTTTTCTTTTTATGGATGTTTTCGACACTCTGGGAACCATGGTCGGAGTTGTGCACCATGCCGGGCTGGCGGAATCCGACGGGAATATTCCGCGCGCCAACCGCATATTTCTTGCCGACGCGACGGCAACAGTCTTCGGCGCAGCCATGGGAACTTCCACTGTAACCAGCTACATCGAATCCGCTGCGGGAGTCGAAGCCGGCGGACGAACCGGACTTACAGCGGTTTTTACCGGACTGTGGTTCTTCGCTGCGCTATTCTTTGCCCCTCTGGTTGCGACCGTCGGCGCAGGCTGGCTTATTCCGGGTTCCGATCCGGCTTCGTTCCTTTATCCTGTAACAGCTCCGGCGCTTATTATGGTAGGCTCCATGATGATGCGCGGTGTGGCGCGCATAAACTGGATAGACATCGGCGAAGCTCTGCCGGCATTTCTAACTATAATTGGAATTCCGCTGACATACAGCATTCACGATGGTCTGGCGCTGGGGTTCATTTCGTATCCGCTGATACGTCTGATAGAAGGTCGGTGGCGTGAAGTTTCGCCGCTGCTGTATGTAGTTGCGATGCTTTTCATTGCCAGGTATGTTTTCCTGTAATTGCATGGAGTAAAAATGTCCGATACGCTTTCTGTGATAACAGTACTGCTTCTCTTTCTGCTTCTCTGCGCCGGTGCCGCTCTGATTTTTATTCTGTTGACGCGTTCAAATAAGGATGGAGAAGATAAAAACGCGCGCGAACTGGCCGAGCGTCTCGATAGTCTTAAAAGCGATCTGGCTGATCGTCTGGCAAGAACACAGACTTATTCCGCCGAGCAGACCACTCAGGTTCTGGCGCTGGTCGATGAGAAACTGGCTCGCAGCACCGAAGCTTTAAACGCCCAGATCGAACAGATGAGCCGCCGTGTAGATGCTCGTCTGAACGAAGGCAGCCAGAATTCTCTTGAGTCCACACGACAGATTTCGGAGCGGCTTGACAACGCGGCGCGTGCTGTCGGGGATGTCAACAAAAAACTGGCCGAGCTTTCGGAGGCCAACCGGCGCATAATGGATGTGGGCAAGGGTCTGGGTGATCTGCAGAATATTCTGAGCGCGCCCAAACTGCGCGGTCTTCTTGGCGAGCATTTTCTGGGAGAACTTCTGGCTCAGACATTGCCGGAAGATCGTTACAGGTTGCAGCACAAATTCAAAAGCGGCGAAATTGTTGATGCTGCCATTATGCTTGAGCAGGGTTTGTTGTGCATCGACTCCAAATTTCCGCTGGAAAACTTCAGACGGCTCATCGACACGCAATCCGATGAGGAGAAACGCGCATTTCAGAAACAATTTCTGGCTGACGTTAAAAAGCATATCGGCGATATCTCGAAAAAATACATACTGCCAAGCGAAGGAACTTTCGATTTCGCCATGATGTACGTTCCGGCGGAAAGCGTTTATTACGAACTGGTGATGAAAGATGAAAACACCGCGCGCGATGTCAGCGACTTCGCCCGCGAAAAACGCGTTGTGCTGGTTTCTCCCAATACGTTTTATGCTTATCTGCAGGTGATTATAATGGGTCTGCGCGGTCTGAAAGTCGAAGAGCACGCGCACGAAATCCTGAAAACGCTGGGG
The DNA here is from genome assembly GCA_029570245.1 of Deltaproteobacteria bacterium. GTDB lineage: Bacteria > Myxococcota_A > SURF-8 > SURF-8 > SURF-8 > JAKQSH01. Next base: position 8,970 of record JAKQSH010000153.1, read on the forward strand.
CAGATGAACGCCGAATTTGCTCGCATCAGTGAGACTTTTTCAAAAATCGGCACTCATCTGCGCAATCTGAGCAGCGCCTATCAGGAGACGGAAAAGCGCATCGACAAATTCGCCGTGCGCCTCGAAGCCCAGTCGGACCGGGGGCAGTTGGAAGAAAAGACCGAGTGATTGTTTTTTTCTGTTCGATAAATTCGGACCGAATCAAGTTGCCTGCAGGAGAGAATGCGTTTTTTTCCTTCCGCATATTCCTCCCTTTCTCCCGCAAAACAGTTGATCTATAAGGGTAAGACAGTTAAAATAATGAAATAGGCAGTGTTAAGACAGAGAGTCGTTTAAAACTTGTTCGGAGGGCCTGACATTGACAGGTTGCGCCTGTGGATGCAGTGGAATTAATCTGACTGCCGGGTCTTTTCGGGCAAATGGGCGATTTAACGCGGAAGCCTTTCTGAAAAGGCAAGCGAGGATTGAATGTCACGTCATAATTGTGGAAAACTTATGCTTTTCATGGTTGTCTGCGCATTGTTGACTCTTGCGGCGTGCAGTGGAGGCGGCGGTAACAATAATGCAGACGGCGATGTTCAATCCGAGGCCGACAGCGAAGTCGAGATGGCAGACAGTGACTCCGGCGAAGCGGAACCCGACGGCGATCAGGAGCAACCCGGAGAAGCGGACATCGAAACGGACGGTGACGCCGAACCTGACATCGACGAAGAAGCAGATGTTGAAAGCGATGGTGACAATGACGGCGATTTCGAGCCTGAAAAAGAACATCAGGCTGGCGCCACACTTGAGATTGAGCCGAATCCTGTAGGTTTTGACTCGATTGAATTGGGCGGCAGCGGTGAAGAAGTAGTCAGTCTGCGCAATATTCAGGAAGAAGAGGGCGGGCAGGTTGCGCTGACCGTGTCTTCTTTTGCCCTTACGACTTCTTCTTCTAAAGACATCCGCATAGCAGACGGCTGCGCAACTCCGTTTGAACTTGCTGCTGATGCTGTGAAAGACTGTTCTCTGATCTGTGCGCCCACAACGCCCATGCAGAAAACGGCGACTTTGCGCATCGTTTCTTCAGACGGAATCAATGATCCTGTTGAGCAGCGCATCAGCGTAACCTGCGGCGTGGTGCATCCGATTTCCTATGTCGATCCGAAGTTGCTTGAATTCGGCTTCACCCCGAAAGGCATGCGTCAGACTCTGCGATTTTTTGTCGCAAACCCGGCTTCCATAAATCTTGATGTCGCAGATGTGCGTCTGTCAGACGATACGCCGGAAAGTTTTTCGCTTTCATTCCCGGAAAGAGCTCTTCGGGAAGAAACGCTGGCACCCAACGAGCTGGTGGAAGTTGAGCTTTCATACCTGCCGACTGCCAATGTCAACGAGTTCGGCATGCTTGAAATAGAAAGCAATGATCCATACGTTCCACTCAGAAGTATCCCGATTTCCGGTCGTTCATACTTCGCCTGTCGAGGCGACACACCCAATCTGGAAGGCGATTCCTGCGTTGACGTTTGCATTCCAGGTCAGCGCAAGTGCGAATACGACGAGAACAACGACGCCTATTTCGTCACGGCCTGTGCGGAAGACGGTTCTGAATGGCTGGCAACAGAAGATTGCGCCGATGGTCTGATCTGCCTAGATGGTTATTGTATCCTTAAGGCCTGTGAAGCTTCGGCCTTGATGTGCCGTGGCAATGGCGTGCTGTCGTGCGCCGAAGATGAACTCGGCTTTGTGGAAGAAGACGACTGCGGTTCAAGCGATTTGTGTACCGAGCGCACTTGTACGCCGGGAGTCGGATGCGGTGAAGAAGACACCTCGTTGCGCTGCAACGATCAGAATGCATGCACTGACGATACCTGCGATGCGGAAGAAGGCTGCCGCTTCGAATTCAACACCGATCCGTGTGAAGACGGTAATTCCTGCACCGTTGACGATACCTGCCGGCTCGGAATATGTCGCGGTTCGGCGCTCTCCTGTGATGACGGCAATGTCTGTACTTCGGATGCGTGTGACCCTGAGAGTACTGGCGACAATCCATGCGTACACGAAAATCTCGAAGGTCCATGTTCGGACAGTTCGGCCTGCACCAGTGGCGACTCCTGTCATAATGGACAGTGCAGCGGAACTCAAGTTGTATGCGACGATGGAAATATCTGTACTAACGACTCCTGTAACCCTCTATCGGGTTGTGTTTATACGCCCAACAGTCATTCCTGCAACGACGGAAACGCCTGTACAGAAAATGACATATGCTTCAATAAAATATGTCGCGGTTCGCCCTCTATTTATAACGACGGCAAGTTCTGCAACGGGACCGAAACCTGTGACCCGCAGAGCGGTATAAGTTTGGGCTCGGCTCCTTCCTGTGATGACGGTATTTCATGCACGGTGGATTCCTGCAGCGACAGCACGAATCGCTGCGAGCATAACCCGGACAACTCGCTCTGCGACGATTACAATGTCTGCACCACAAACATGTGTTCAGCTTCTCAGGGGTGCGTGTTCCAGGCTATCGGGAATTTCAATCCCTGCGATCATCTGCCCGGTGTGGAGGAAGTCTGTTACGAGGGACTGTGTACTCACTCCTGTACGAAGCATTCCGATTGCAACGACGGTATAGAGTGCACGGAAGACAACTGCGATTTCTCTGTCGGCTTGTGCCGTAACATTACACGCGACGATGTCTGCCAGGATGAAAGCGTCTGCAATGGTCAGGAAATCTGCAACCCGGTAATAGGATGTACCGGAGGAGAAATACTGCTTTGTGACGACGGCATCTCGTGTACTTCCGATTACTGCGACGAATACGCCGGCGGATGCATGCATGAGGAATCCGATTCCATCTGCGACGACAACAATGTCTGTACGCTCGATATATGCAATGGTCGCGACGGCTGCACGCATGTAAACATCAACAGAGACTGTGACGACGGCAACGTTTGTACGCTTGGCGACCGCTGTTTCAACGGAGTGTGCTCCAGCGGTTCCGGCGTGCTGAATTGTGATGACGGCAACATCTGCACATCGGATGTCTGTGACCCGCTCAGCGGCTGTCTGTATTCGGAAAATTCGTCCGCATGCGACGACGGCGATCCCTGCACAGAAGCTTCTTACTGCGTTGACGGCTCCTGCCAGGCGGGTGTCGGCAATTGTGACGACGGCCTGTTCTGTAACGGTCAGGAAACATGCAATCCCGATGGCGCCTGCATTCAGACGCCTGCGCCGGATTGCGACGACGGAATCGCCTGTACGCTGGACGAGTGCGATACCGGCGCTGATGCCTGCGTGCATTCTCCGTTGAACGATGATTGCAACGACGACAACCCCTGCACGGTCGAATACTGCGACGCAGAAAACGGTTGTGTGTATGAGGAAGTGGAAGACGGCACTTCTTGCAGCAACGGCTATTGCTACCAGGGTTTGTGCTCCAGACCCTGTTCGCAGAATTCCGATTGTAATGACGGTATCGAATGTACAACTGATGTGTGCGATACCGGAGTCAACCTGTGCACTCACAGTGTCAATCACGAGGTGTGCCGGAACAATCTGTATTGTGACGGTGAAGAATACTGCGATGTTCTGAAGGGCTGTATGGACGGAACGCCGGTTGACTGCGAAGACGGTCTGGCCTGCACAGTCAACACCTGCACAGAAGAAGGCTGTATAAGCGAAGTAACTGGTTTCTGCAACGACGGCAACGGTTGCACGGAAGACATCTGCGATGAGAACGCCAATCCGCTTGTGCTGCCGAGCGGTTGTCGCCACAATCCGCTTAATGGCGAAGAATGCAGCGACGGCAGTTCATGTACGGTAGATGATGTCTGTGTCCAGGGTATATGTTCCGGTACTGTGAAAAACTGTGACGACGACAATCCATGTACAGCCAACTACTGTGGCAAGGATGGCGAGTGTCATTCAGTGCAGCTTTCGAATGGAACGCGTTGCGGTAATGGTCTTGTTTGCCTGTGGGGCGTCTGTGTTTCCGGCTGTGCTTCGGACAGCGATTGCGTCGGTGCCGACGATGTTGACTGCACGGTAGAACTGTGCAGCCCGGAATCTTTCCACTGCGTAAGCGTTGCTGTTGACGAATTCTGCGATAATGGCCTGTTCTGCGATGGCGAAGAATACTGCGATGAAGCGTCCGGCTGCATGGCCGGAACTCCTGTTGATTGTGACGACGGCATAAGCTGCAGTATCGACACTTGCGATGAATACGGTTATGTATGTCGTCATACTCCAAATGACGCATATTGCAATGATAACGATCCTTGTGTTGAAGGCTACTGCTCGCTTGCGAGCGACTGTGTGTTTTCGAATACCGACCACCTCTGTTCCGACGGAAATCCCTGCACCGGCAATGACCGTTGCAGCGGAGGCGTCTGCTCCGGTTCTCTGTCCGCCGTTACCTGCAACGACGGCAACGCCTGCACCGCCGATTCATGCGATTCGGAGGCTGGGTGTCTGCATGTCGATATTTCCGACCAGTGCGACGACGGCAATTCCTGCACTTACGATTACTGCTCGCCGGTTGCCGGTTGCAGGAGTCGCGCCGTGGAGTCGATGGCGTGCGACGACGGCAACGCCTGCACGGATGTTGATTATTGCGACAACGGCAGGTGTGTCAGTCTGATGAGTCTTGACTGCGACGACAAAAACCCATGCACCGAGGACAGCTGCAATTCTGCTGGAGGTTGTGCAAACACATACAATGGCGACGGCGCAGAATGCGATCTCGGTATTATGCTTGAAGGCGAAGTCTGCCATGGCGGAATATGCACCACAAGCTGTCTCAACGATGTGGATTGTGAAGATTATATCGACTGCACTCAGGATGCCTGTCATGGCGGATTCTGCGTTCATACTCCGCAGAATTCAGTCTGCGATGATGGAATATACTGCAACGGCGGCGAAGTCTGTATTCCCGGTTACGGCTGCGGCATTGGTCAGAAGCCTTCCTGCGATGATTCGGTAGAATGCACGCGCGACTGGTGCGATACGGAGCTTGACGAGTGTGTCAACATGCTGACCGATGAAATCTGTGATGACGGCAATCCCTGCACCGCCGACACCTGTTCTGCCGGCGGGTGTGACAATGTTCCATTAAGCGACATCGGCTGCGACGACGACAATATCTGCACGGTAAACGACAGCTGTTCTGATGGCGTATGTTCCGGTCAGGTTCGTGTATGCGACGACTACAATGACTGCACCGGACCGGATTCCTGCGACACTGAAAAGGGTTGTCTGTATCCGGCTCTGGAAGACGGAGTCGAGTGCGGGCCGGAATCCGGCATGACGTGTCGCGGCGGATTCTGTACCAGTTCCTGCAATTATGATTACCAGTGTGATGACGGCGTTGACTGTACTTTCGACGCCTGCGACAGAATTTCACATATCTGCCGCTATTCCCCGCAGAATTCGCGTTGCGACGACGGCCTGTTCTGCAATGGAATAGAAATCTGCAATGCTACTCTTGGCTGCATCGACGCAGCGGCCAATCCATGCGATGATCTGATTTTCTGTACGGATGATTCGTGTGACGAAGAAAACAACAAGTGCGAACATGCCGCTGTAAATTCGCGTTGCGACGATTTCAACGAATGCACCACCCAGAGCTGCCAGGTCGGGACAGGCTGTTCGTATGCAGTTAACACTGGTGCAGAGTGCGACGATGGCGATCCGTGCACTTCCGTTTCGCAATGCTCATCGACCGGACAGTGTGTCGGAAAAGCCCTTCTGAACTGCGACACAGGGGACGATTGCCGTCCCGGAAATTGCGAAACGGGCCTTGGTTGTGTCGATAAAATCAGCCCGGACGGAACGCCTTGCAACGAAACCGATTCGTGCGCTCACGGTTCGCAATGCATTTCCGGTCAGTGTGTGACAGACCAATATTATTTCTGCGACGACAATAAGGAGTGCACCATAAATACCTGCAACGACGACGGCTGCGTGTTCTATCCGATAATTCAGCCGCTGCCGTGCGATGACGGCTTGCGATGCACTACAGGTGAATACTGTTATGCCAGAGAATGCAACAGCGTTCCGGTTTCGTGCGATGACGGCAATTTCTGTACCGCAGATTCATGCAGTGAGGAAAACGGTTGCAGCCATGTTCCTGCAAACGAAGGTCAGAATTGTCCTTTGTCAAAATCCAGAGCTCTGCTGGGCGTCTGCAGCAACGGCGCCTGTGTCGGCTCGTGTTCTGGCGTCGGAGACTGCGACGACCATATCGAATGCACTATCGACTCCTGCGAAGGTAATTTGTGCAGGCATGTTCCCGATCATGCACTTTGTGACGACGGCGAGTATTGCAACGGAGCCGAGTTGTGTGTCGTCGGGCAGGGATGCGTAGACAACATTCCTGTCGAATGCGGCGATGCAATCGAATGCACCAGCGATTCATGCGACGAAGAAAGCGACACCTGCATCAACGATCCGGCTTCGTCCAACTGCGACGACGGTAATCCATGTACGGTGGACGCCTGCGATCCTGCACTCGGCTGTACGCATCAGCCGCTTGACGGTGTCGGCTGCGACGATGGCAATGTATGCACTCTCGGCGGAGTCTGCGTAAACGGCTTCTGCGCGTCACGGCAGGCAATGCATTGTGACGATGGCAACCCATGCACCAGCGATCTGTGCGATGCGGATGAAGGCTGTGTCTTCCAGCCCTTGAGCGGTCCGGATTGCAGTGACGGCAATCTCTGTACAACCCAGGATACCTGCCTTGGCGGAGTCTGTGTCGGAGTGGCTGCCACATGCGACGACGGCAACCAGTGTACATATGACTATTGTGACGCTTCCATCGGTTGCGTAAATAAGCCGCTTACGGCAGTTATTTGCGACGACGGCAACGCCTGCACCGAAGAAGATCATTGTTTCAAAGGAAAGTGCAACGGTTATGAACAGATTGAATGTGACGACGGCGATCCGTGCACATACAACCGTTGTTCGCCGGATGTCGGTTGCGTATATCCGGCGGTTCAGAGTGAAGAATGTAAGAAATAAAATTCTTCATTCAATTCGCGCTTGTTTCAATGTGTAATCCTGATTTTACACTAATTTAGTGTTGCAAAACGGCGTGTCCATATGTGGCGCGCCGTTTTTTCTGTTTGTGCTCCACATTGAATATTACTGTGGAAAGCGTTACTTTACGTTAATAAGCGAAATGTTAAGGTGAGAAAATTATTGTTAAAAAAATCATGTTGTTGTATATTCTAACAGGAGCGCGAGAATCATTGCGGAGTCGGCGCAACAGCTTTTAAGGTCAGGCCGTTGCGGATTGCGGCTGCTGCACTTACTATGGCGGATTTCCCGCCGACCATTGAAAATGTTGAGTTCAATATGGAACACTTATGATTCCCGGAATAAAATACCGGGGAGTTCTGTTTGCTTTTTCAGATAATATTGTTTGATGTGTAGTGACAATTTGAGTTTTAAAGGTCAGAAACTCAGGCGTGGGATTTAACTATAGCAGTACATCGCAAAAGGGGAAAGGAATGGAAATGAAAATTGATCAGGTATTTGAAGATTTGAAAAAAAAGCAGGCCAGTCTTTACGAGAAACGCATCAGCGGCAAGGATGGCGGAGACCGCAGCCTTGGAGAACTGGTGCGTCTTCTGGAGCTTGAGGCCAAGCTTCTTACTGTTGTCGGCGATATCAACGCTGCTCTGGGCGGAAAAAGAAGTTTCAGCGCCAGCCTGCCGGGTCAGACACTTTCTAATTCCGCTGGAGATTTCCTGATGGTCGGCAAACGCGCCCTTCCAACCGGAACCAAGCTTGAAACATCATACAAAGGCAAGCGTTTCAAGGCCGTTGTAAACGAAGACGGCAAGATTGTTTATAAAGGCCAGATGTTCAACTCCATCGCCATGCTGGCGACTGAAATCACAGGAAAAGAGAAAAACCATCTGCGCAGCCGCAAATTCTGGCAGATCGACCTTCCTTAAGGTTTTAGCTCGATAATTTTACCGACTGCAAAATGCAGACCGCCGTGTCAGTTCTGTCGCGGCGGTCTGTTTTTTTTGAGTAGTAATGAATAAACGAAAAGCCCGCGGTGTCTGTTCCGGCGGGCTTTCTGTTTTGGATGATCCGTATTTCAGATGTCCAGGTCCCGAACGTTCATGGAATTGTCTTCTATGAATTTGCGGCGCGGTTCAACCTGATCACCCATCAAAATGCTGAAAGTTTCGTTGGCCGAAACAGCATCTTCCAGACGCACCTGAAGCAGTGTGCGGGTTTCGGGGTTCATGGCCGTTTCCCATAGCTGTTCCGGGTTCATTTCACCCAGACCTTTGTAACGCTGGATGGTCAGGCCTTTTTTGCCCAGGTTGATGAT
>JAKQSH010000160.1 GCA_029570245.1 Deltaproteobacteria bacterium
CTTTCAATGGAACAATACCACAGGGGGGAATGGTCTGGTTTATTCCAAAACCAGCAATTGTCACAGCGTGCATTCCTAACCATTGCTGATTTGGCTTTCTGGTCGTATCAATCAACCATCCACCCAGAATAGGAGGAATACCAACGGATATATAGGCACAGACAGTGGCTTTTAATATATAGAAATCCTCGGCGTTGATTGGCTCGGGGTCCAGGCCCACACCCGCTATTGCATGGGCCATTTGTTCAGCGGTCAAACCATGATTCGGAAACCGCCGTTTATCAAGCGGATTGGTTCTAGTGGCAAGCTCTGTTATTGCAGATGGTGAAGGAATAGGATGCTGGAACAACCTCCCGGTAGCATGAAAAGCCGACCACAGAGCACTTGTTGCGCAAGCCGCAACAACGCTGTCTTGTTCCTGAAACGCCAAGGAATCGACAGTAAGATCAATTCCAAAAAGATTGACGTTGTATCGATGACGAATGTGGTAGTGTCTGTCAGTAGATTCATCGTAAGTTTTTAAACAGGTTCGACCGATTATTGTTTGCATCAAAGGCTTTACAACAATGAAACCAAGGTAGTTAGACCCTAGTATTTCCGAACATTTTTCTTTTGGCTCTTTTTCCAGAAAACTCCTGAATTGATCTTCCGAAATATCAACTTTGAAAAAATGAAACCGAAATGTTGTCTTTTCAATGTTTCTGAAACATTTCAAATAATATCTACCATGGTCGTCAAGAAAGTCCCGATCGGTATATGGACCTTCGACAACAATCGTCTTTGCCTCCAATTCAATAAAATAATCCTTGAAGAAAATGGCATGAAGCTTGGCTTCTATAAATTCTTCGGTTGCTTTAGAGAATTCGACAAACAGCTTTTTGAGATTTTCATGAGAATACGGACATACTCGCAGGAGAGCACATACATCCTGTTGTCCATTCATGGCAACTCCCTGTTCTCTATCAGATTTTGCAGGTGCTAGATTGTAATGGGCATTTTTAGCGATTGTGGATCGGGCTTGGAGATTTCTCTCAGGCGTTGAGCTTCTACCTTTCCCCGTTGGAAAGCATCGAGAAGACTTCTCTCTCCTTCCGCAGTGCAGAGGTATGCCCTGGCTTTTTCTGCCAATTCTGTAATCATTTCTTTCGGGATTGGATTCATTTTTTTCATAATACAGGCCTCCCAGAGCAAATATAAGTACACTGCTATCGGAGAAACTGCAAGAATTTTCATCATTTATTCTGCAATACTACGGTTCGACATTTGTTTCAAAGTATTGCGATTGGACTTTGATGCAATTGAAGGCCATATTACCAGATCACTTCTCTACATTCAATAGAATAATTCTATTTTGCCTATTAATTATGCGGTCGGAGACAGAATACCACGGATTTACCCGTGGATGAATGAGCAATTCCCCGTCGGTGCGATAGCAGCGGTGGGGTCGGTTCTGAAAGAACCGTAACCGTAAGCACCCCGGCTTTAGCCGGGGGAATCTATTTTCCTAATTCGTTTTAAGAGGCGATGAATGCCAGGATGAGAACGCATCTTGATAACTGTATATACGGATGCATAGCACGGTTTTGTCATCCCCTGTCAATTTTCACTCTATCCTTGCCATGCTTTACTCTTTTTCTTTCCGTTCATTCTAAGCCGGGTTATACTTCAATCATCTTGATTGAAACCTATTGTGGAGAGTGAGTACGGCATGCGGAATCTGTGGGTTGCAATTCTTCTTATAATAAGCCTCGCCCTCCTCCTCGCCTGCAACGAGACGAACGTTTCGACAGGCGTTGACGGCGACGCCGACGGCCTTGCAGATTCAGATACCGATCGAGATTCCGACCAGGCAGACGGCGACCTGGACGCCTCTGGTGATGCTGACTCCGACCTGATTCCTGGCGATTCAGATGTCGCCGAAGGCGACGCCGACGCGGCCTGTACGCCCGACGAATACCGTTGTCGTGAGGCGGTGCTCGAGCGCTGTTCGCTGGCCGGCGAGTGGGAGTTTTACCGCGATTGTACGCTTGACGGTATGGAATGCGCCGCCGGAGACTGTATTCAGCCCCCGGACGGCGATGACGAAGCCGAGCCCGATATGGAAGAAATAGACGGCGACGGCTCCGAAGAAATTGAAGATTCCGAGGACGATTTGCCTGAAGGCGAAAGAGAGTATGAAGTCGAGGCCGATTCCGAGCCCGAAAGCGAAGGCTGGGATATCGACCCCGACGATGTCGTGATCGGCGAAGAATGCCCGCAGGACGGAATCCGCCTCTGCGTCGGTCAGGTGCTGGTTGAATGTGGTAATACAATAGGATGGGGAATCGTTGTAAACTGCGCCAGCGACGGCAGTGAGTGTTGGAACGCCGATTGCATTAATCCCGGCAACCCCGATTATCCGGGTTGCACAGACGGCGGCAGGCGTTGTGTAGGCACTGTTCTTCAAGAATGCACCTCTGAAGCCGAATGGGGAACTGTCGTTGATTGCGCCAGTGATGGAAGCATCTGTTTCATGGCTGATTGTGTTAATCCTTAGGTTCTTTCCGTCCAGTTAGTATCTTCTATGCCCGTCTTTTGATACATCTGCCCCGTGGTTCTCAAATACAATGACCCCTGTGGAGCGACTACACCCGGCGAATCGCTGGGCGCAGTGTTTCCTTTCAGTATTTTCGGCCCGCCTTCGCCGAGTTCCACGCTGGAGCCGCGCAGGGACGAGGCGTTTACTGCCGTAGCGGCCACGGTTCCGGTATTCACGTTGTCGCATCTCAGATCGCCGTCTATATCCACGTCCCGATTCAGCGCTATGGCCGCCGCCTGAATATCGAACATAATGTTCCAGTCCTCCCAGGCAGCGCCTGAAGATTTGTGCGCAAGGTACATCTGACCGGTGGTGTATTTCATATGGATGGCCAGCGCCGGCAGGTCGCCTCGGTCGTGCGTCCACTTGAAGCTGTTGGCCGCGTCGATGTATGCGTTGACCGTCATCCAGAAATTGACGCCGTCGAAGTACTGACGATAGCGCCCGTAACCCGTGCCGCCGGATACGTCCATCAGCAGGCGCGGTGCGCCCGGAAGCGGATCGGCAAAATGCAGCGTCTTGTGTCTGCTGTCGTTGCCGTCTTTCGGCAGGATGTGTTCTTTCCCGAAGCCGGTCATCAGCTCGATGAGCGCGGCGGCCACCGTTTCAGCGCTGAACTGCGAATCCGCAAAGCTTACAGCCCCGGCGACGTGCGCGTCTTCATCTTCGTTGACGTGGCCGCTGATAAGATCGCCCAGCGATTTCAGGCCCGCGTCGCCGTCGGTGACGAGCTTTTCAAGCGCGGTCTGCAAAGTGCCGTTGGCAATGCTCAGCAATCCGTTCGCGCCCGTTTTGGCTTTGACGCCGACCATGCTTGAACCCGGCACAGGAGTGGTGGCCGCCAGCGCAGCTGCCAGAGCTTTAAGCTGTACAATGCCGTCATCGTCCAGCGACAATATCGGGTCTTCCCAGTCGATAACGCCGCCGTCGGCGTAGGTTCCGGCAGGCCGCTTATATATGGCGTAAAGGCCCGTGTTCACGTCGAACGTGATACGCATGGCTGCCAGCGTGCCTTTGATAACGCTGTGCGTGCCGTCGGCGTTGGGCGTGCAGTTTACAAGCGTTTCGGGCGGACTGGCCTGCAATACCTCGGTGTAAACGATGGCTCCGGCGGGCATGTAGCAGCGCGCCAGCACAATGCAGTTTTCGGGAATGTCAGGGTATTCCGGCGCGGCGGCGGGCACGCCCGCAATGACCTTGTAAGTCGCGGCGGGCGGCGGAACCGAAGCTTCCCACAGGTACTGACAGACGATCAGGTCGCGTCTGCCGTAGGTCGGATCGCCGGGAGGCACGCCCATGTTTTCCCAGCTTGAGCCCCAGCGCGGCAGAACATTGCCGCTCTCCTCGATGCGCACTCCGTCGGCGGTATAAAGCATACCCGGTGCAATTGTGCCGTTGACGGCCACCTGCATTCCTTCGTAAACGCCGGGTGGAATGATGCGGGCCAGCTTGCGATTCTGAGCTTCGGAACTCAAGTCGGATGCATAATCATGTGTTCTGGTCTGTGACATATCTTTCTCCTTTGCCTTCAGGTTTTATAAAATCCAACTGTCGAATTGGCTGTTATTGTCGAAATGTCCGCCGCTGTCCCAGGTTACGGCCTCAAGCTCCGAAACTATGATCGGGCGTGTGTGCGCGGCTTTCTGCGCTTGCAGAATGCGATAGAAATCGGCCTGCGCACGGGCGTCTTCTTCCGCCGCTTCCACCTGCACCGCAAAATGCGACCATTGCGAGCCCGCAGCGCGATAAACCCAGCGCAGTCCGTCGAAACGGTAAAGCCGCCCGTAAGGCGCGTTCTCGTCGCAGACCTTGACGATCATGCCCGCCCACGGAACGAGGAACTTCCACGCGCCGTCGATCCACATGGTCAGCTCGCCCTCGTGCCCGGCCCATTCGGCTTCGGCGATTATCCAGTCGTCGTAATATCCGCCGTCATCGAAAAAGCCACCGTCGTCCCACGTGCGCAGCCTGGCTTCAGCCACCATGTAGGCGTCGCGTTCCTGTGCGTTTTCCGGCGGCGTGAACAGCGCTTTCGATATGACGCGGTATTCCCATATTTCGATTGTGTAGCCGAGCAGCTCGAAGGCAGCCTTCAGGCCGGGAATACTGCCCTGCCGCTGCTTGTCTTCCCATGCGGCGGTCACGCGCAGGCGATAATCGTCATCCTCTTCACCCGTCAGACGCTCGGTCTGGCGCGGGCGACCCAGCCGGTCGAGGTATGCGCCTTCGGATGTTTCGATCTGCGTCAGGGGCGGAACGGCTTGCAGCATTTCGCGGGCTTCGTCCAGCTCCTCGCCGAAGGACTCGACGATTGCGCCCACCAGCGATTGACTGCGCGCACGGCGCTTGAGAAACGACGGCAGCAGCCAGGCGAGGTAATCGCCGATCTTACCGATTGTATCGACCGGGCGGCTCATGTCTGCCTCTCGTAACTGGCAGCGGTAAAAGTAATACTAATATCGCCCAGCGCCGGGAACTCGTCGGGATCGATTACGATATCGGCGGCAGGCCGGATGTCCTGCGCAGAAGAGCCTTCACGCTCGACGGTGAAGGCGTTGACGGCGACGGAATATACACCAGGCACGCCCATAATAACGTAGATCAACTGAGCCACGACCACGTCGCGGCCCACGCCCAGTACGGGAATTCCGAGGCCGTCCGTATCGGCTTCCAGCGTGAACATGATGCGCAGGCGGCGGTGGATTTCGTCCTCGATCGCGCCTGTGTCGTACCCGGCCAGCGGAGTTACCGTAAGCGTCGGGCCGACCGTTACGGTCGCCGGCGGAAACACTTTTACGTCGGAGCCCGGAGCGCGGCGGGCCTCGATGGCGGCCTGCACGGCGGCGATAAGCG
>JAKQSH010000165.1 GCA_029570245.1 Deltaproteobacteria bacterium
TGCTTATATAGCAATGGGCAAAGCCTGGCCGGTGTTGACTGACATCAAGAAAATACTCGAAGACGAAAAACATGTGATCGCGTTTTCCAGCGGCGATTATCTGGAACGAGATGATCGGGCGGAGCATCCCAACAGCGGAGAATTCTTATGGCTTAAGGCTAAAGCTTACAGGCTGCTGAAAAAATACAAAGAGGAGGGGGCGCTTCTCAACGAAGTCATGCTCAATTATCCCGATATCAACCGCTATCCGGAGCTGGTTGAGCGCCGCCGGGAAATGAAGCGCGAAGGTCTGCTGCCCGATCCGGGATACAACGAATCTTTCGGATATATGGAGCGTCTGCGCGCCATCAACGCCTTTGAAGAATCTCTGGAACTTTCGGAATCGGTGCTGCGTTCATGGCCGGAGGGCGGGCCGGAGGGCAAGCGCGAAAAACATCTGCGCCTGATTTTTATTCTGGGCAAGAATCTTTTTTCCACCAAGGATTACGTGGGCGCGCTGGAGACTTTCAAATACCTGTGCGAGCAGCCGGATGCAGACCCTGACGACATGCCGCTGTATCTGTGGTGGCTGGCGCGTACATATAGCCGCAACAATCGTCTTTCCGAAGCGGTGGACTGCTTTTCCACTCTGGCCGAGAAATATCCGCGTTTTTCATATGCCGCCAATGCGCGTTATCTGGCTGCCTGGCTGGCCGGTCAGAACGGCGAATATGAAAAAGCCATTCAGATGCTGGACCGTTTTGCCGAAGATCATCGCGGGCCGCAGTTGCGGCAGAATGCGCGCTGGTTTGCGGCGTTCTACTCATATCTGGCGGGCGATTACGAACGTGCACTCTATCGCGTGCAGGAATTGCTTCAGACATATCGCAGCAGTGTTGAACGTTTTATGTACACTTACTGGATGGGGAGAATTTTCGAGAAGAAGGGCGAAATCGGCAAGGCGCTGAGCTGTTTCGCGTATCTGGCCGGAGAAAGCGAATATCGCTATTATCGTATGGCGGCTTCTTACAGGCTGGCGGCGATTAGCGACCAGATTGCCATCGGCATCAACGTTAAGAACAGAGAATCTCTGGAGCTGCTCGTAACCCCGCAGCCGGTGGGCGACCAGCGTATTGACTCGGCGGCTGACGCCCGTTTCGAAAAATGGCTGGCATACGAAATCGAACACGCCGGAGCGCCGGATTTTTCGCGGGATGATTTCCGCCGGAGCCTTCTTGAGTCTGAAGGAAAACTGCTGCACGCTTCAGACGCCGAAGCGGCGAAGACCATGAAATTCATGCTGTTGCAGGTCGATGCAAGCGAGGACCTGTTTCCGAATCTCAACAAAGCGCTTATCTGGCGCAGGCTTTCTGGCGATGAGGAAGCGGGACGCGAGCTTGAGGCTTTTCTTGAGACATTGCGCAAGCTGAAAAAAATGAAGAAGGTGCGCGAAAAAGACGAGCCGGAAGAAGACTTCGAGATTCGCAGAAAACGCATGGAGTGGATTGAGCAACTCGAAAAAGATAAGAAGAAGCGTCGTGAATTCTTCAGTCATGTCGTCAAGTTTTTCCTTCAGAGCGGCGATGTCGCACAGGGGTTCGTAGCGCGTATTCAGAATTCCGTCTTTGACTTTTGGCCAGGCTGGGACTCCACAGAACAGAACATGCGGCATTTTCCGCCTGCATATGTGGACCTTGTGATAAAAACTTCGCGTGACATGGGTGGTGACGAAGATTTGATTTTAAGCATCATGCGCACCGAAAGCGCCTTCAGGCACGACGTTATTTCTCCAATGGGCGCTATAGGTCTGATGCAGATAATGCCGTTTACCGGTTTCTATATCGCCAGAGATATCAAGGATACCGATTACTATCGCGCGCGTCTTTTCGAACCAGAAGTTACCATTCGTTACGGAGGCTGGTATCTGGGACAGCTTGTCAAGCGCACACGCGGGCAATTGCCGCTGGCGGTCGCAAGCTATAACGGCGGCATCCACAATGTATCTATCTGGCTTGAGCGCTGGAAAAATCGACCGCTTGAATGGGACGAGCTGATTGAAAATTTCGAGTTCGACGAAACGCGTAACTACGTTCGCAAAGTGTTGCGCTCAATGGCTGCTTACAGGGAAATCTACTCCGGCTCGTTCCGCGCCTGGGATATGAACAGGCCGGTTGAATATGAAATTGAAGAAGACGGCGTGAATTACTGATCGCTGTTCCCGGCAGCTTCCTTGCGCATGCGCGCTTCGGCTTTGCGTTTTTCGGGGCCGGTCGGTTCCAGTCGGCATATCATGTTGTGCGTCTCATCGAAAAATCCAAGATGGCGATACAGGTTGCGAGCACCGGTGTTGCTGTGCAGCACCGAAAGCCGCACATATTTGTAGCCGGCTTTAAGAGAGCGCTTCTTTACCTCGTTTACCAGTCGCAGCGCTATTCCGCGTCGTCTGAATTCCTTTTTGACGTAAAGCGTGTAAATAATGGTGTGATCCAGCGCATAAACGTAATCTACCTGCATCGAATACCACGCGACACCCGCCACTTCTTCGGGGGTGACCGCCACCAGCAGGCGATCCGTTTCGGGATTGAACAGCATTTCAAGCTTGTCGCGCAACTGTTCTATGTGATTGTCCAGATCGCGGCCTGTGGGAGGCGCGCCTGCCACCTGATGCATCTCCCAGTTTTCGATATTTGTGTCCAGTATCATTTTCCAGCATTCTGCGAATTCTTCGGGGCGGACGTTGCGGAGCCTGATTCTGTTGTCCGGGCTTTCATCGCTCATTTTCTCTCGGCCTTTCTCAGGAGCCTTACAGTGTTGAAATCTTCCCGCACCAGTCCGACCCAGAAATCCTTTTCGGAGCCGGGCGGATGGAAAAGCCATTCCTCCACTCCCTCGCGGTATTCGTCTTTTTCGGCTTTGCGCATGTAAACCAGCTCAAGATCGTCCAACCTCAGCAGCACGTCGCCTGGTTCAAGGTCTTCCGGCGTAACCTGCGGCATCTCCTTCCAGCCTTCTGGCAGCCTTTCGCATTCCTGCTGGACATCTTTTTCTTCTGGAAAAAGGAAGCGTCTGACCAGCTTGACGGCTACGACAGCGATAATCAGAAACACTGCGATTTTCAGCAAGTGCAGAATAACCATCGGCAGCCCCTTCAATTCATATCATGCCGCGATCCACATAGGCGCGGATGCGGTTGCCGCCGTCGCGGCGGGCTTCTATCATTGCGGCCTCAGATTTGCGGAACAAGCGGCTCGTATCGTCGCCTTCTGCCAGACTCACCAGCCCCACCGACAAGGCCAGATCGCCGGCATAGGTGCTGTAAAACAATTCGCGTATGCGCTCTGCAACAATGCGAGCCTGCGTTTTGTCGGTTTCCGGCAGTATGCAGGCGAATTCGTCGTTGCCGAAGCGGAAACAGTAATCGTATTTACGGGTATTGCTTTTCAGCAGATGTCCCATCTGATCGAGTACGGCGTTGCCTTTGCTCATTCCGTAGGTCTGGTTGTAGCGGGAGAAATAGTCTATGTCCATATACAGCAGAGACAGAACGTAGCCCTTGCGGCGGCTGCGGTCGATTTCTCCTTCGAGCACCGGAAGGAACTGCGAAGAGTTCAGCAGTTGCGTCTGCGGGTCGGTGGCGCCGACGCGCTCTATTTCGCTCTGATTCCATCGCCAGGCTTTGCTCCAGATGAGGTGCAGCCCCAGCAGGTAAAGCGGCACGAGCAGGTAGAGCGGCAGCACATCTGCATTGAATGAAAGACTGTGAAAATCGAAAAGGTTCAGCAGAAAAAGGAAAGCAAAGGCTCCCATCAGACTGTAAAAGATTTGGCTGAAACGCTTTTTCATTGCACGTCCCCGCTTGCGCTTAATCAGGATTTGAGTTCGTTCAAAGCTTTCCAGATGGTTACTTTTCTGAACTCCTCATGCCGTTCGATAAGCTTATCTTTGGTAAGCAGCAGCAGTCCGTCAACCGAGAAATTTTCTACTGTGAAGCTGGCGGTGAGTGTTCCCGCCACCATTGCGCGCTGCATGTTTTCCAGGCTTAAATCGCCGGTTCTTGCCAGCCAACCCATGAATCCGCCGCCGAAGCTGTCGCCTGCACCGGTGGGGTCAATCACGTCTTTTACCGGGAAGGCGGGCAGCGAGAACGATGCATCGCGGCTCATCAGCATGGCGCCGTGAGCGCCTTTTTTCAGAACTACAATCCGTGGGCCGAGGTCGAGAACTTTCGGTATGGCTTTGTACACTTCCGTCTCGCCGCTGATCATAAGCAGTTCTTCGTCGTTTATGAAGAGTATGTCGGCCTGCTTCATTACTTCGCCCAATTCCTCCCAGCAGTCGGTGATCCAGCAGTCGATGGTGTCCATCGCCACAAGCTGCGGGCGTTTTTCGAACTGTTTCAAAACCTGCATCTGCAGGCGCGGATGAATGTTGCCTAAAAACAGATATTCGCTGTTGCGGTAATCGGCAGGCAGTTTGGGCTGGAAATGTTCGAAGACATTGAGTTGCAGGTCAAGCGTGGTGCGCGTGGAAAAATCGTCGGCGTATTCGCCGGACCAGCGGAATGTTTTGCCCGGAACCTTTTCAAGTCCGCGCAGATCGACGCCGCGCTCTTTAAGGATGTTGACGGCTCTGTCGGGAAAATCGCTGCCGACTATGCCGACCATGCGCACCGGAGCATAATGACTGGCGGCGATGCTGAAAAATGTGGCAGAGCCTCCAAGCACTTCTTCGCGATATCCGGCGCGACTTTTAACATTGTCTAAAGCTACCGATCCTACTACCAGCAGATTCATGTTCAATCCTTCCAGAAGCGGCCCAGAAGCAGTTCCAGGCGTTTCTTCGTTTCGGGTTTTATCATGGGAACGTGCGAAATCAGTGCGCCGTCAAGCGCGTGTGCGCAGGCCGCGTCATAATGCTTGTCTGCGTCGAACATTTCAGCGGCACACTTTAAGACTTTCTGAGCCGTTTTTACGTTGTTTTTGAAAGTTTCGACTATCTTCTCCGCCGAGAAAGCCTCTTCCTCTTCGTGCCAGCAGTCGTAATCGGTAATCATCGCCATGGTCGCGTAAGCTATTTCGGCTTCGCGGGCCAGCTTGGCTTCGGGCATGTTGGTCATGCCGATAACATCCGCGCCCCACGAGCGGTGCAGCAGCGATTCTGCTCTTGTCGAAAGCGCCGGGCCTTCCATGCAGACGTAGGTTCCGCCCTGGTGAACAACCGCTCCGGTTTTTCTGCAGGCTTCCAGCAGTAGCCCGGATATTTTTTCTGAGATCGGATGCGCCCCAAGAATATGCACTGCCACGCCTTCATCAAAGAATGTCTGGCGACGTCCGATTGTTTTGTCGATGAACTGATCGACCAGCACGATGTGACCGGGGTGATACTGTTCTTTGAGGCTGCCGACCGCACTCACAGAGAAAAT
>JAKQSH010000169.1 GCA_029570245.1 Deltaproteobacteria bacterium
ATGCAGACTGGCAGGTGATTACAGAATGCAGAGCGATACGGGATTCAAAAATCCACCTGAGAACCTGATAAGCGAACAGGGGCAGATTTCATACGGCAATTTTATTGGCCCGATAGCGAAATTGAACTGGCGGGACTTCGATTATACAAAGCTCAAGCGGTTTCCATGGACGGTCTGCCCGTCATTGGCCGAAAAACTTTTCAAACGCTGGCAATTTGCAGGAATAATCGACCCGGATTTCGCCGTCGGCGCGGCGATAGCGCATGTGAATTATCTCAGCAGCGGATTCTTTTATGTATATGACCGTTCATCCGGCAGCCTTGCGGAATTCAACTTCAAACAACCGTTCGGGGTACAGACGCAATTCTCGGACACTCCCGCATGCGGCATAACGCGCATCAAGAAAGGCACGGGCTTTATCGAATTCGACAACACGTCTGACGGCTCTTCACTTTGCAGGCTTACAATCGAGATTCCAGGAAAAACACGCGCGAAACTGGAAATCTTCGGAGAATCAAACGGTGTCAGCACAATATGTCCGCAGAATAAAAACGGCTTTCATTACACATATAAATGCGCCGGTTTAAAAGCGCGCGGCAGCTTCGAACTCAACGGCAAGCGGCACGAATTCTCACAGGAAGCGATGGCTCTCTTCGACTGGACAGCATCGACTCCGCCGCACCTGACAAGCTGGAACTGGTCCGCAGCCGTCGGAAAAGATACAGAAGGCAGAAACATCGGCATAAATCTCAGTCGCGGGCTTGTTGGCGGGAACTACAGCCAGAACAGCGTCTGGGTTGACGGGAAGCCGCACATGCTTTCGCAGGCCGATTTCGAGTACGATCCGCTCAGAATGCTGGAAACAGAATGGAGAGTCAGAACTTCAGACTCGCGACTCGATCTGAGATTCAGACCGCAATGCGAAAGAAAAGAAAATATAAATATGTGGCTGATATCCAGCCGTTTCCGGCAGCCTTTCGGCGAATTCAGAGGCATCATAAAATTGCCTGAAGAAAGTTTCGAAGTAGAACTTTTCGGCGTCTGCGAAGAACATCTGGCAAAATGGTAAAAGTGCAGAAGATAGACGCTGCATAAAACATTCCAGTAAAAAAGCCTGCGACCAGTCAGACGCAGTCCGGCAGTCAGGCCTTATAAGGTGTTTTTTTTATCGAAGAGCTTCAGATAACGCTCACCCAGATACACCGAAAGCGGAACAAAGAAACAGGCCAGCGCCATGGAGCCCAATACATCTGTCGCGTAATGCGCTCCGGCAAGTATGCGGCAATATGCCATAAAAAATCCGCTTGCGACATTGCACGCAAGCACAATCCAGGCAGCTTGAACATGATTCATCCGCGCCAGCACCATCACTGTCGGCAAAGTTACCAATGCTGTTGCGACATGCCCGGAAGTGAATGACACTCCCGCCCCGCCGCTGTCGAAGTCGAAGATGCTCATATAGTCGGAATAATCCGGGGCGAGGTTATAAAAACGTGTGCGCCCCCAGATATGTTTGATGAGGCTGGTAAGAATCCAGGTGTGCCCCAGAGCCTGCACAATCATGGCCGAAGCCGAAAGAGAAAGCGCCGGAAAGCGTGTTCTCAGTGAACTGAAACTGAGTATTGTCAGACACAACAGGTATAATGGAATAAACGGCATTGTGCCGTATCTTCTTATGAACTGTCCCAGGCCGCTGTCTATCTGCGCCAGATGCTGCGATATTGCAAGGTCATACGGCGACAAGAGCAGAAGCAAAAAAGTAAAAACACAGCCTGCCGCTATCCATGTGCGCGGTTTTTCCAGAAACCGTGCCGTCATTTCAAACTCCTGGGTTCCGCCGCCCGTTCTCAGGAAAGGCGTCTGGCATAAATGATCTTGT